>JAUYQT010000320.1 GCA_030697085.1 Azonexus sp.
ATGGCGGCCGGCGATCTCGATGCCCGCGTCAAGGTCACCAGCAAGGACGAACTGGGCGATGTCGGCGAACGCTTCAACGAGATGGCGGCCAGTCTGGCCGAACGGACGGTGCTGCTGCGCGAGAAAACCAACGACATCCACAGCATGCTGCAGAACCTGCCGCAAGGGATTCTGACCATCGCTGCCGGCGGTTGCATACATCCGGAATATTCCAGCTACCTGGAGAGTATCTTCGAGCAGCACGATCTGGCCGGCCAGCCGGCGCTCGAACTGTTTTGTGCCGACGCCGATATCGGTGCCGATGCGCTGGACCAGTCCGCTGCCGCCATCGCTGCCTGTCTCGGCGAAGAGCGCATGAATTTCGAGTTCAATGCGCATCTGCTGCTCAAGGAAATCCGCAAGACCATGCCCGATGGTCGGGTCAAAATCCTGGAATTTCTCTGGGCGCCGATTTGCGACGAAAACGATGTCGTCGAAAAAATCATGGTCTGCGTCCGCGACGTCAGCGAACTGCGTCAACTGGCGGCGGAATCCGAGCACCAGAAGCGCGAACTGGAGATGATTGGCCAGATTCTCGCGGTCAACCAGGAAAAGTTTCATGAATTCATCGACAGCGCCCGGCAGTTCATTGTCGAGAACGAACAATTGCTGCAGGCCGCCAGGCATCTGCAGCCGGAACTGGTGACCCAGCTGTTCCGCAACATGCACACCATCAAGGGCAATGCCCGCACCTACGGCCTGCTCCATCTGACCAACCTGGTGCATGAGGCCGAACAAGCCTACGACGCCCTGCGCCAGAACCCCGCCGCTCCCTTCGACCAGGCGCTGCTGTTGCAGCAACTGGCCGGGGTTTTAGCCAGTGTCGAGGAGTACGCCGGCCTCAACGAAGTGACGCTCGGCCGCAAGGGGCCGGGCCGGCGCGGCAGCGCCGAGAAATACCTGATGATCAAGCGCGAGCAGCTCGATAGCCTGCTTGTCCAGCTCGACGCCTACGACCTGCACGCCTGCCATCAGGAAACCCTGGCCGCGCTGCTGGCGCAGGTCAAGCTCGACTTGCGCCTGGTCGGCACCGAATCCATCGGCAATATTCTGCAAGGCGTTTTTGATTCGCTGCCGTCGCTGGCCAGGGAGCTGGGCAAGGCGGCACCGATTCTGCAGCTCGAGGATGCGGGGATTCAACTACGCAACCAGGTTGCCGACTTGTTGCGTAATGTCTTCATGCACCTTTATCGCAATGCGCTGGATCACGGCATCGATTTGCCCGAGGCACGCCTTGCTCAGGGCAAGCCGGCCGCCGGCAGCATCCGCCTGCGGCTCGCTCTCGACCAGGACCGCTTGTGCCTGCGCCTGCAGGATGACGGCCGCGGCCTGGCGCTGGCCCGTATCCGTGACAAGGCGAGGGAAAAGGGACTGTTCGACGATGGCAAGGCGATGAGCGATGAGACGGTGGCCAACCTGATTTTCGCCGCCGGTTTCTCGACGGCAGCCAAGGTGACCGAGGTCTCCGGCCGCGGTGTCGGCATGGATGCGGTACAGAGTTTTGTCAAACGCGAAGGCGGGCAGATCCGCCTGCATCTGCTCGACGATCGGGATGGTGCCGATTTCCGGACCTTCGAAACGATCATCGAGCTGCCGGCGAAGTTCGCCGTCGCTGGCTCGGCCGATCCGCGCGCCACGCTCCAGCATACGGCGCATCGGCATGCCGAACATCTTGACGGCGGGCAGCCGCGGCGCGACCTGGCGGGTATGTTGCCGGCTCCGGCAGCGAGCTGATCCATGATCCTTGAATTACTGATTGCCGCCGGGCTGATGCTCGGCACCGGCCTCGCTGTCTGGTGGCCGGCTCGCTCCCGCCAGCGGATGTTGCTGGCCGCGCTGGCTGTCCGGCATGCACGGGAAATCGAGCTGTTGCGCGGCGAAATTGCTGCCGGCGAGCAACGCCAGTCCGCTCAACGGGCCGAAAAGTCGGCGCTAGACCAAGAAGCAGACGCATTGCGCCAGCAGATCGCCGCACTGCAAGCCAGCGAGCAGGAACTGGCTGCCGCGGTGGCGCGCTTTTCCGACGCTGATATCGACGAATTGCGCTGGCATCGCGAGTCACGGGAAGCCTTCACGGCCGATGTGGCGCAACGGGTTGGTGGTATCGGCGGCGAGGTTCGCCAGCTCAAGGGTATTTCGCTGCTCTTCGAGCAATGGCACGAGCAGATGAATACGCTGCTCATTCAGAACCGCGTCATGCATCAGCAGAATGGCGAGTTCTATTCCATCGTCAAGGGTGTTGTGATCCTTGCGCTGAATGCCGCCATCGAGGCGGCGCGGGCCGGTGAGGCGGGGCGGGGCTTCGCCGTGGTGGCCGAGGAGGTGCGCAATCTGGCCGACCGTTCCGAGAAGCTCTCCCGGGACTACGGCCGCAGCCTGCACCAGAACGATCTGACGACGACGGCAACCTTTCAGCAGATTCAGGCCGAGGGCAAGATGATCACCGCGGCGATCAGCAATCTGGAGTCCATGGTCAATCAGCTGCATGGCGGCATTCATTAAGCGATGGCGGCGATGATCAGCGACAGCGCCAAACAGGGCATCAACCAGATATTTACCCGGGCCTGTGCCAGCCTGACGCTGGACGCCGGCGACAGTGTTGCGGTCAACCCGATCCACGGCGGAAATTTTGTCGAACCACCCGGGCAGTTGCTGGTGCTGACCATCGCCAATTTCTCGTTCAAGCTACTGGTCATTTTCCATTTCGAGGCCAGTCGGGAAACCGGGCAGTACTTCAGCAAGCCCGAGGCCGGGCTGGGCTGCGCCGATGTCTTTCCGGAAATCGCCAATCTTTGCTGCGGCGCCATGAATCGTGAGCTGGGCGGCTATTTCACCCATCTCGGCATGTCCACCCCGTATCAACTGGATCGCCAGTGCCTGCCCTTTATCGAGGTGCTGAAACCGGCTTACCTGGCACAGCACCGCATCGTCATCAACGGCGACGTCATCCTGCACGCAACGCTCTGCTTGTGTGCCTATGCCCCGGTCGATTTCCGCTACGTCGCCAGCGCGCCGGAAACGGCGAGCGGCGCCCTCGAACTTTTCTGAAAACTGATCTGGAGTTCCGCATGTCGGACAAACTACTGAGCAAGGTCTTGATTCTCGATGATGATCAGGATCACCTGAACGGCTTGCGGACCTTCTGCGAAGCCAACAATCTGGTCGGCCTCAAGGTCAGGAAAAACCGGCTGATGTCGGTGCTGCGCTCGAACATCGACCTTGGCGCCATCTTCTATGCCGAGTCCTACGGCGCGACGGCCGAGGAAAGCGCTGAAATCGCCGTGCGCATCCACGCCATCCGGCCGGAACTGCCGATCATCCTGCGCCGCGCCAGCGAGGCCACGCTGGACGGCGTCAACGACTCGCTACGCCACGCCTGCTGCGCCGCCTACACGGCCGCCGACCTCTCCGGGCTGAAGAAGATCGTCGACGACTACATCTTCAGTCTCTATTACCCCTGCGAACTGGTGCGCGGCATTTCCGGGATGACCGAAACGGTGCTCACCGGCCAGTTCAGCCGCCTCAGCCTGCGCTGGGATACGCCCTACATTGTGAGCGACCGTGTCATATTCGGCGAGGTATTCAGCCTGATCCCGCTTGAGAGCAACTGGTGCCGCGGCTACATGATGATCCAGACCGAGGAGCAGGCCATTCTCGACTACCTCGATCGCCATGAGGGACGCCCGGGCGGCGCCGGCTTTCGCGACGTCAACAGCCTGCTCGGCGAAATCACCAACCTGATCTGGGGCAATTTCAAGAACCGCTACATCGGCGACGCCAGCACCAGCCACCCGCATATCCAGGTGCCGCTGGTCATCAACCACAAGCACAAGTACATCTCCTTCGGCACCGAGAACCCGCAACTGTGCTTCCTGTACACGCTGACCGACGAACAGACCGGCGACAGCATCCGCCTCTATCAGCGCTTCATTTTCAATCTCAACTGGTCGCCCGAAGACTTCAAGGTGATCGTGCATGACAGCGCCGGGCTGGTCGAAGCCGGCGAACTGGAACTGTTTTAAGCAAGCCCTAACCGGAGAAATACCCCATGGCCAAAATTCTTGTTGTTGATGATTCAAGCACCGTCCGCGACGAAGTCGCCGGCTTTCTCAAAGGCAGCGGCCTCGACGTCGGCACCGCCGTGGACGGCAAGGACGGCCTAGCCAAACTAAAGGCCGACCCCGGCATCAAGCTCGTCGTCTGCGACGTCAACATGCCCAACATGGACGGCCTGACCATGGTCGAAAAAGTGCGCAACGAACTCGGCAACAAGACGGTGAACGTCATCATGCTGACCACCGAAAGCAGCCCGAGCATGAAGGAACGCGGCAAGGCGGCCGGCATCAAGGGCTGGATCGTCAAGCCCTTCAACGGCGCAGCCGTGCTGGAAACCTTCAAGAAACTGGCGGCCTGAGGCGTGGCCATCGCCCGCCGCTGAGGGCGGGCGAATTTATCTGATTTTTACGGCCAGGCGCGGGCGCCCCAGATCATTCGTTTGGCGACGAAGTGGCGCGCCGGTGGGCAGATGTCGAGCGCCAGCAGGCCGAGGCCGCGGGCCAGTTTGAGCGGGCCGAAATCGTTGGAGAAGGTGCGGACGATCTGGTCGGTGAAGAAGGCGCTGCCCTGGCGGTCAAGGCGGCGGCTGGCGGCATAGCTGGCCAGGCTGCTACGGTCGACGCCGTTTTTGAGCAAAATTTCCGCCAGTTGCCAGGCGTCGCGGATGCCCAGATTGAAGCCTTGGCCGGAGACCGGATGCAGGGTTTGGGCGGTATTGCCGATCCAGACTTCGTTGCCTTGCACCAGTTTTTCCCGCATGCGGAGGAAGAGCGGGAAACGGCTGCGCGGGCCGGGATTGGTGAAGCGCAGGCGGTTACCGAACTGGTTTTGCAGGGCGGCGGTGAAGGCGGCGTCGTCCATCGCCATCACGGCGTCGGCCTTGGCGGGGGGCAGTGTGAAGACGACCGAGTATTCGTTGCCGAGCGGCAGCAGGGCAAGCGGCCCGTCCGGCGTGAAGCGTTCCCAGGCGCGGTTCTGGTGGCCGGGTTGCGGGGTGATTTCGGCGATCACCGCGTGTTGATGGTAGTCGCTGACCTTGACGGCTGGGTCGCCGCCCGGCGTGCCTTCGGCGTGGATCAAAAGCTTCGTTTGTATCTGGTGCAAAGCTCCGGCGTGGCGCACTGAGACAGAAACATGATCGTCTGCTGGGGTGATGTCGAGGATTTCGACCGAATCGAGCAGCGCCTCGTTCGCCAGTTGTCCGGCCAGGGCGGCGGCCACGTCGCGATAACGCACGACGTAACCGAGGGCTGCCAACTGATAATCGGCGCGGTCAATCAGGGTGCGACCGAAGCCGTCTTTCTGCGAAATATGGATGGTTTCGATCGGCGTCGCGGCACGGGTCGGCCAGGCGTTGATCTGTTCAAGCAATTGGCGGGCGCCGTACGAGAGGGCGAGGGCGCGTGGGTCATTTTGTTGCGATTGCTGCACCTCAAGGGTACTTCCTGCGGGGCGCGGTCGACGGTCTAAAAGCAGTGATTTTTGTCCACCGGCGGCGAGCGCCAGATGCAGCGTCATGCCGACCGGGCCGGCGCCGATGATCAGGATGTCGACGTGTTCAAGCACCGATTCAGTCATGGCGCATGACTTCCTCGATTTCGGCGACCGATTTCGGCGCGGTGGTGTAAACGTGGCAACCCGTTTCAGTGACACGGACATCGTCTTCGATGCGGATGCCGATGCCGGCCAGTGCCAGCGGAATATCGTCAGCCGGGCGGATGTAGAGGCCGGGTTCGACGGTTAGCGTCATGCCTGGTTGCAGTTTTGCCCATTCTTCACCGACCTTGTATTCGCCTGCATCGTGCACATCGAGACCGAGCCAGTGGCCGGTGCGGTGCATGTAAAAGCGCTTGAAATCGCCCTTTTCGATCAGGTTGTCGAGGTCACCCTTGAGTAGTTTGAGGTCGATCAGGCCCTGGGTTAGCACGCGCACGGCGGCATCGTGGCCTTCCATGAAGTGGCGGCCGGGGGCGGTGGCGCCGATGGCAGCGCCTTGGGCAGCGAGAACGATTTCGTATACGTCTTTTTGCGCGGCGTTGAAGCGGCCGCTAACCGGGAAAGTCCGGGTGATGTCGGCGGCGTAACCGGCGACTTCGCAGCCGGCGTCGATCAGCACCAGCGTCTTGTCGTTGAGCACCTTGTCGTTGGAAACGTAGTGCAGCACGCAGGCATTGGTGCCGCCGGCAACGATGGGCGTGTAGGCGTGGGCATCGGCACCACGGCGACGGAACTCGTAAGTCAGCTCGGCTTCCAGTTCGTACTCGGCCATGCCGGGGCGGCAGGCGTGCATGGCGCGGGCATGGCCGGAAGAGGCAATGTCTGCCGAGCGCTGCTGGATGTCGGCCTCGGCGCTGTCCTTGACCAAGCGCATTTGGTCGAGTTCGACACGCAGGTCGTGGATGGCGCGCGGGGCGCGTTTGCCCGCCCGGGTCTGGGCGCGCACTTCGTTCAGTGCCTTGGCGATGCGAGTGTCCCACTCGGCGTCGTGGCCGATGGCGTGCCACAGGGTGTCGCGGTCAACGAGGAATTCGGGCAGTTTTTTGTCGAGTTGTTCGATCGGGTAAGCAGCATCAAAACCGAAGGCGGCCTTGGCGGCTTTCGGGCCGTAGCGGTAGCCGTCCCAGATTTCGCGCTCTTCGTGTTTTTCGCGGCAGAAGAGGATGGACTTTGGCTTCTTGCCACCGATCAGCACGACGACCGCTTCCGGCTCAGGGAAGCCGCTCAGGTACCAGAAGTAACTGTCGAAACGATAGAGATGGTGGGCGTCGCGGTTGCGGATGACCTCCGGCGCGGTCGGAATGATGGCAACCCCGTCGCCGATGATTTTGAGCAGGCGTTTGCGGCGGGCGATGAAGTGGGCGTGGCTCATTCTTTCCTCAATTCGGCATCCCGAAGTTCTTGGTCCAACTCCGCCAGACGTTCCGGCGTACCTACGTCGACCCAGCGACCGAGGTGACGTTCCCCAGTCAGCGTGCCGGCGGCGATGGCGGCGTCGAGTAACGGGCGCAGTTTCATGATCGAACCCGGCTTTACCTCGGCGAAGAAAGACGGAGTAAAGACCGCGATACCGCTGTAGGTGAAGGTTTGCTCACCGTTGGCATAAACGACGCGGGCCCCGTCGAGGCTGAAATCACCACCGTTGTGGTGAGCCGGATTGGGTACCATGACCAAGTGAGGATCTGCGGTCGACTTCAAAAAACGGCCAAAATCAATATTGCAATAAACATCGCCATTGACCACCAGAAACGGCTCGTTACCCAGCAAGGGCAGGGCGGCGGCAATCCCGCCAGCAGTTTCGAGCGCCCCCGGTGGTTCTGGCGAGTATTGAATGCTCAGCCCCCACGGCGAACCATCGCCCAGCACCGCCTCGATTTGCGAACCGAGATGGGCGTGGTTGATGACGATTTCCTTGAACCCAGCCGCCGCCAGTCGTTCCAGATGCCAGACGATCAGCGGCTTGCCCCCGGCCTGAAGCAACGGTTTCGGCGTCTGGTCAGTCAGCGGCCGCATACGTTCGCCGCGACCAGCGGCAAGAATGAAGGCTTTCATTTTTTAGGATCGAGGATCGAGATATTTGGATCGAGTGGTTTTGCTAACAGCTAGCAGCTAATAACTAACAACTAGCCTCTAGCGCCGGTAGCCGATTTGCTCGGTATTGCCTTCCAGCGCATCGAGCAGGTTTTGCAGCGGTTTCAAGGCGACGTAGCGGGCGGCCACCTTGCGGGCATAGCCCATAAAGCGCGGCAGGTCTTCGCTGTATTTTTCCTTGCCATCGCGATATTTCAGGCGACAGAAGATGCCGAGCACCTTGAGGTGGCGCTGGATGCCCATCAGTTCATAATCCCGCCAGAAATCGCCGAAATCGGCACGCAC
>JAUYQT010000322.1 GCA_030697085.1 Azonexus sp.
ATCAATTGACCAACAAACGGATCGGTCATGATCTTGAAAGCAAGCGCAGAGAACGGCTCATCATCGGCGGCACGACGCTCGCCTTCAGATTCATTCTCGAGAATACCCTTAACTGGCGGAATATCGAGCGGCGACGGCAGCAATTCGATCACTGCATCCAGCATCTTTTGGACGCCTTTATTTTTGAACGCAGTACCGCAAAGCATTGGCTGAATTTCGCATGCGATTGTCCTGGTACGCAAACCAAGAATAATGTCAGCTTCAGACAACTCACCATTCTCAAGGTAGCGATTCATCAACTCCTCAGAAGCCTCAGCGGCGGCTTCAACCATTTGCTCACGCCAAGTATTTGCCTGCTCAATCAGATTAGCCGGAATTTCGCGTGCATCGTACTTCATCCCCTGGGAAGCCTCATCCCAGTAAATGGCTTTCATACGAATCAGATCAACGACGCCCTCAAAGCCCTCTTCAGCGCCGATCGGAATAACGACTGGAATCGGGTTGGCCTTCAGGCGCAATTTAAGCTGCTCGACCACTTTGAAAAAGTTGGCACCCGAGCGGTCCATCTTGTTTACGAATGCAAGACGTGGCACACCGTATTTGTTGGCCTGACGCCAAACAGTTTCGGATTGGGGCTGCACGCCACCGACTGCGCAATAAACCATGCACGCAGCATCCAACACGCGCATTGAACGCTCAACTTCAATCGTAAAGTCAACGTGCCCCGGCGTATCAATAATGTTGATATGGTGCGGCGCAAACTGCTTGTCCATCCCGCTCCAGAAGCAGGTCGTCGCAGCAGAGGTAATCGTGATCCCACGCTCCTGCTCCTGCTCCATCCAGTCCATAGTTGCGGCGCCATCATGGACTTCACCGATTTTATGATTAATGCCGGTGTAAAAAAGAATACGTTCGGTCGTCGTCGTCTTACCGGCGTCGATGTGGGCGCTAATACCGATGTTACGGTAGCGCTCAATGGGTGTTTTACGGGCCACGATGAATACCTTTGAAA
>JAUYQT010000397.1 GCA_030697085.1 Azonexus sp.
TGCGCCTCAGCCCCTCTGCGTCAAAGCCTTGCCAATGAAACATTCCGCCAACGCCGACTGGCTGGCCCGCAGCCAGGCCGCCGTCTGGCACCCATGCACGCAAATGCAGCACCACGCGCAAACCGACTCGCCGGCGCATCTGCCGCTGATTCCGATTGCCCGTGGCAGCGGCGCCTGGCTCTACGATTTTGACGGCAAACGCTATCTTGACGGCATCAGCTCGTGGTGGACCAACCTCTTCGGCCATGCCAATCCACGCATCAACGCCGCCTTAAAGGATCAGCTCGACACACTCGAACACGTGATGCTCGCCGGCTGCACGCACCAACCAGTGGTCGAACTTTCCGAGCGTTTATCAGCGTTGACCGCAGGCACACTGGGCCACGCGTTCTACGCCTCTGACGGTGCCTCGGCAACCGAAATTGCGCTGAAAATGAGCTTTCATTACTGGCGCAATGTCGGTCGACCGGAGAAAGCCGAATTTCTTTGCCTCGCCGGCAGCTACCACGGCGAAACGGTTGGCGCGCTAGCCGTCACCGACGTCGCCATTTTCAAGGACACCTACGCGCCGCTGATTCGCGCCGCCACGGTTATTCCATCACCCGATTTCCGCTTGGCCGAAGCCGGCGAAAGCCCCGCCGATGTCGCCCGCCGAGCCGCTGCCGCGCTGGAAAAACACCTCGAATCACACGGTGAAAAAATCGCCGCGCTGATCGTTGAACCGCTCGTCCAGGGCGCCACCGGTATGGCAATGTACGACCCCGAATACCTCCGCCTCGCCCGCCAGTTGTGCGACCGCTACGAAGTACATCTGATCTGCGACGAAATCGCCGTCGGTTGCGGCCGCACCGGCAGCTTCTTCGCCCACGAACAAGCGGCAAATGATGGCCAACCGATTCGGCCCGACCTGATGTGCCTGTCGAAAGGCATCTCTGGCGGCTACCTGCCGCTCTCCATTGTTCTTTCCAGCGACGCCATTTACGAAGCCTTCCTCGACGATTCAGTCGCCCGCGCCTTCCTGCATTCACACTCCTACACCGGCAACCCGCTCGCCTGCCGCGCCGCACTGGCAACGCTGGACATTTTTGCCACCGACAACATTCTTGCGGTCAACCGTGAAAAAGCGGCAAAAATCAGCGCCGCCCTCGCCCCGCTCGCCGACCAGCCGCAGGTCAAACATCTGCGCCAACGCGGCATGATCGCCGCCTTCGATGTCGCCACCACCGACCCCTATTTCTCCCGCCGCTTCTACCGCGCCGCCCTGGAACGGGAAGCGCTAATCCGGCCGATCGGCAACACGGTCTATTTGATGCCGCCGTATATCGTCAGCGATGACGAAATTGAGTTTCTTGGCGTAACGATCAAAGCTGCACTTGGCGATGCATTATCCTGAATGACAACATCCCCGCTTGAACACCGCCTGCAGGCAGAACTTGCCGATCTGGAAGCCAATGGCCTGACCCGCCGGCGGCGCATTCTCGAATCGCCTTGCGGCCGGATTGCTACGGTCGACGGCAAAAACGTCGTTAATTTCGCCAGTAACGATTACCTCGGCCTGGCGGCCAATACGGAAATTGCACGGGCGATGGCCGATGGCGCCGTGCAATGGGGTGCCGGCAGCGGCGCGTCGCCTCTGGTCAGCGGCCATTTGGCGCCGCATGAGGTGCTGGAAAATGAAATTGCCGCCTTCACCGGCTTCCCGCGCGCCCTGACTTTTTCCACGGGCTATCTGGCCAATCTGGCGATTATCCCAACCTTGGCCGGGCGCGGCGCGGCGGTGTTTGCCGACAAGTTGAACCACGCCTCGCTGATCGACGCCATGCAACTGGCCAAAGCGCAGGGTGCCGAAACCCAGCGCTATCCGCATTGCGACATGGCGGCACTGGAAAAACTGCTGGCCGCCAGCACTGCCGGCAGCAAGCTCATCGTCAGCGATGCTGTCTTCAGCATGGATGGCGACCTGGCACCGCTAGCGCTGCTTTTTGCCTTGGCCGAGCGTTACGATGCCTGGCTGGTGATCGACGATGCGCATGGTTTCGGCGTCCTCGGAGCGCAGGGCAAAGGCAGTCTGGCGCATTTCAACCTACCGGCTTCACCGCGCATTTTGCTGATGGGCACGCTGGGCAAAGCGGCCGGCGTCGCGGGTGCTTTTGTCGCTGGCTCGACAACGGCCATTGAATTCCTGCTGCAAAAAGGCCGCAGCTATATTTTCACCACGGCCGCCCCTCCAGCCGTTGCCTGCGCGCTATCGAAAAGTCTGCAGTTGATTGAACACGGCGATGCCTTGCGCGCCAATCTGCAGGCCCGTATCGGTCAATTGCGGGATGGACTGTACAACTTGCCGTGGAAACTATTGCCCTCGGCCACCGCCATTCAGCCGCTGATCATTGGTCAAAATGATCCTGCTGTCGCGCTCGCCAAGGCTCTGTGGCAGCGCGGACTATGGGTACCGGCGATTCGTCCGCCGACCGTCCCGCAAGGCACCGCCCGGCTACGGATTTCCGTTTCGGCTGCACACACGGCAGCGGATATCGAGCAGCTAATTGACACATTAAAGGAACTCGCATGAACGCCCCGCTCGTTTTCCTCCCCGGCTGGTGCCTTGGGCGTGGCCCATTGAATGCGGTCACTCAGAGTGACTTCCTACAGGGCGCATTCAATGCGCCAAATGGCGAGATTTTCGACCTCCCGGGCTATCGCGATGCGCCGCTGATCAGTGATTTCTACGCGGCCGCTGACGCGATCGCCGCCCGTCTGCCCGATGGCAGCACACTCGTTGGCTGGTCGCTCGGCGCCCAACTGGCCATCGCCATTGCCGTCCGCAGGCCGGCAAAAGTCGGCAAATTGGTACTCATCGCCGGCACCGCCTCGTTCGTGCAACGCGACGGCTGGCCACATGCCATGCCAGCAGAAACACTGGCAGAGTTCGCCGCTGGCGTCACTGCCGACATTGACGCAATGCTGCCGCGTTTTGTCGGTGGCTTTAACCGCGGCGATGCGCGTGCCCGAGCCGTCACGCTCGAACTGCTGCAACTGGCTGACCCGCGTCCAGCCGCCGCGACGCTGGACACCGGCCTGAATTGGCTACGCGATGTCGACCTGCGTCCGCTCGCACCGAAAATCACGGCCCCCACCCTGCTAATTCACGGTGCCAACGACCCGCTCATGCCGCTCGCCGCCGCGGAAGCGCTCGCCGCGCTGATCCCCGGCGCCGAACTGACCATCTTCGCCGATTGCGCTCACGCCCCTTTCATTTCACAACCAGCCGCTTTTAACGCCCGGTTGAGCCAATTCCTCAATGCATAAGCCAAGCAAGACACGCGTCCGTCAATCCTTCGAGCGCGCCGCCCCCACTTACGACGGCGCGGCCGAAATCCAGCGCCAGATCTGTTCCCAACTCCTCGCGGCCCTGCCCCACCAGGCCGGGCCGAAACGCCTGCTCGATGCCGGTTGCGGCACGGGTTACGCGCTGCGCCTGCTCCAAGCCCGCTTTCCGGCCAGCGAAGCCATCGGGCTCGACCTCTCGCCGGCCATGTTGCGGCACATCACCACCCCCTGCCGGCAGATCGTCGGTGATCTCGAACACCTGCCGCTCGCCCACGGCTGCGTTGATCTTTACTGGTCCAGCCTGGCCCTGCAATGGTGCGAATTACCCAAAGCACTGGCCGAAGCCCGGCGCGTCCTCGGCGCCCGTGGGCAAATCGCCATTGCCAGCCTGGGGCCGAACACCTTCCACGAACTTCGCCACGCCTTTGCCGAGGTAGATAAACACCAGCACACGCTAGATTTCCACACGCCCGAAGAAATTGGCGAATTTGCCCACGCCGCCGGCTTTGCTGCGGTCGACGTGAAAAACTGCACAAAAATTGCCTATTACACCGATTTCAAAAAGCTGCTTCAGGCGGTCAAAGCCATCGGCGCCAACCAGATTGGCGATGGCCGGCGCACCAGCCTGATGAGCCGCAGCACCTTCATGCGCGCCGAAGCCGCCAGCGAAACGCTGCGCACCACCAGCGGCCTGCCGCTCACCTACGACGTCATCACCCTCACCGCCCACACATGAACCAAGCCTACTTTTTAACCGGCACCGATACCGAAATCGGCAAGACCTTCATCACCTGCGCCCTGCTCCATCGCGCCACCCAACTCGGCCTCAAGGCAGCCGGCGTCAAGCCGATTGCCGCGGGCACGGATGCGCTGGGCGACAATGAGGATGTGGAAAATATTCTTGCCGCGAGCAATGTGACGCTGGCCAGAGAAATCACCAACTCCTATTGCTTCAAGGCCGCTGTAGCACCCCACATCGCCGCGGCCGAAGAAGGCATCAGCATTGATTTCGCGACGATCAGGGCCGCTTGCAATAGCGCCATAGAGCAGGCCGACCTGGTCATTATTGAAGGCGTCGGTGGTTTTTGCGTGCCTTTGGGTGTTGACCGCAACAGTGCCGATCTGGCGGTGGCGCTCGGCTTACCGGTGATTTTGGTCATCGGCCTACGCCTCGGCTGTATCAATCATGCGCTGCTGACGGCAGAAGCGATCAAGGCGCGTGGGCTGCCTATCGCCGGCTGGGTTGCCAACCAGATTGATCCGGTGATGCCTCGCTTTGAGGAAAATCTGGCGACGCTGAAAGCATTGTTGCCAGCCCCGCTGCTCGGTGTCGTGCCCTACAACGCGGCCGGCGGAAGTGCGGCGGCCGCCTCACTTTTGCAGTTACCCGGCACGCCCCATCTCACGACGTAAAACATCAGCAACTTCAATTAATCGCTGCTGCAGTGCCGTAACCGCGGGCTGCAATCCATCGATATGGCCCTGTTTCGCCTGCTGCTCAAGCGTAAAAGCTGCTGCCGCCCCATCCTCGTCGGAAAAGGTGGCAAGCAAGCCCTTGATCGTATGCGCCTCGCGCATCACGTTGGCACTAGATCCCTGGCTAAAAGCACTGGCAAAGGCGCTTGCGATGCCCTCCACATCCTGTAAAAACAGGTCGGCCATCATCGTAAAAATTTCCTCGTCACCACCCAGTCGGCTGAGGATGAGCGAACGCTCGAGCACAAAGGCTTTCATCATTTTGTATTTTTCTGTGGATAAGCAAAAATGGCCAACCAAGGATTTGTTCGTCAATAACCTGGCTATCTGGCACGCCCAATAGCCGGACTATTTCCCTACGAACCCTAAATCATTGGCGCTTCTTCATCCTGAAAGCGCTGGCGAATCGCCAGAATATCGTCCCAACCGGCGAGAAAAGCCTCGACGCACATCGGGTCAAAATGCAGCCCGCGACCATCTTCAAGAAATTTGCAGGCATCTTTCAGTGGCCAGGCTTTTTTATAAGGACGCTCGGAGGTCAAGGCGTCGAAAACATCCGCCACCGCAACAATACGGCCAAAAAGAGGAATCTTTGTACCCGCCAGACCATGCGGATAACCTGATCCATCAAATTTCTCATGGTGGGAAATCGCAATGGCTGCCCCCGCCCGCAAGATTTCCGAACCGCTACCCTTCAGCAATTCATGGCCCAGCTTGGCATGGTTTTTCATCACCTCAAACTCTTCAAATGTCAGCTTGCCCGGTTTGAGCAGAATGTAATCAGGAATCCCGATCTTGCCGACATCATGCATCGGAGCGGCTTCAAGAAGCAGCTTCTGGGTTTTTTCGTCCAGCCCCAATCCCTTGGCAATAATTCGCGAGTAATAAGCCATGCGCTGAATATGCGCCCCGGTTTCCGGATCGCGGAACTCGGCAGCGCGGGACATGCGGAAAATCAGCTCCTGCTCACGATCACGAATTTCCCGCGTCTGTTCATCAACCAGCGCCGCCAGATGCGACGCCCGGTCGGCGAGAAACTTCTGGCCGGTGCGCAGCGACAACATATTGCGGGCGCGGGCGGAAAATTCGACACGATCAATCGGCTTGGTCAAAAAATCATTCGCCCCGCCAAGCAAAGCTTCGTAGCGCACCTCTTTCTGATCGTTAGCGGTCACCATCAGCACCGGAATTTCGTCACGGCCATGCAGCGCACGAAAGGCGTTGATGAATTTCAGGCCATCCATTTCCGGCATCATGTAATCCACAATGACCAGATCCGGCACCTGCTCCCGACACCAGTCAAGCGCCTTTAGCGGGTTATCGAAAAGCACTGGCGTGCATTCACCCAAACGGAGCACCAACGCCTTGATCAGGGTCAGGTTAATCTCGCTGTCATCGATAATAAGGACGGTATTCATGGGCCCTCGCAAAGGCTAAATCAGTCGAGGGCTGCAGTATATAATGCGCCACCATGAAAATACTCTTCGACCTCTTCCCGGTCATCCTCTTCTTCGTCGCCTTCAAGTACTCCGAGAAAAATCCAGACTTGGCCGCCAGTTGGGTCGGCTCATTGCTCGGATCGGCCACGGTCGACCTGAAAATGGCGCCCATTTTGCTCGCCACCGTCGTCGTGATCGCCGCCACCATCGCCCAAATTATCTGGGTCTGGTTTCGTCACGGCAAGGTCGACAAAATGCTCTGGATCAGCCTCGCGCTGGTCGTCGTCTTCGGTGGCATGACGCTAGCGTTTCAGGATGAATCATTCATCAAATGGAAACCGACCATTCTTTACTGGGTCTTCGCCGCCAGTATGGCTTTCAGCGCCATCGTGCTCAAAAAGAACGCCATCAAGGCCATGCTTGGCGAGCAAATGACACTGCCCGAACAAGTCTGGACCAAAGTCAATTTTTCCTGGGTCGCCTTCTTCTTGTTTATGGGCGTCCTGAATCTGCTGATTGCTTTCAATTTCTCGACCGATGTCTGGGTCAATTTCAAACTCTTCGGCGGCATGGGCCTGTTGTTCGTCTTTGTGCTGGCACAAGGCATGTTGCTGTCGAAATTCGTTGAGGAAGACAAATAATGCTTTACGTCATCATCGGTGAAGACCACGCCGGCTCGCTCGACCAACGCCTGGCCACCCGCCCGGCGCACCTTGAGCGCCTGCTCGCCCTGCAGGCTGAAGGGCGCCTGATTCTCGCCGGTCCCTGCCCGGCAATTGACTCCCCCGACCCCGGCCCGGCCGGCTTTTCCGGCAGCCTGATCGTGGCTGAATTTGCCTCACTGCTTGCCGCCCAAACCTGGGCCGACGCCGACCCCTACGTCGCCGCCGGCGTCTATGCCAGAGTCACGGTCAAACCATTCAAGAAAGCCCTGCCGGCGTGAGTCGTGAAACCGTCGAGTTACTGCGTCAGCAACTAAGCCGCCTGGAACCGCTGAGTATTGTCATCGAAGATGAGTCACATCGCCACGCCGGGCATGCCGGCGCCAAAGAGGGCGGCCATTACAAACTCGATATCGTCTCAAGCGCCTTTGCCGGCAAAAACACTGTCGCGCGGCATCGCCTGATCTATGATGCAGCCGGAGACCTGATGCGCGGCAAAATCCATGCATTGAGCATCCGAGCTTTTGCACCAGAAGAAGTATAATTTTTTCATTCCCCTCCACCCAAGGACCATTTACATGCTGAAAATTTCCCGTCTGGCTGCTCTGCTGATCGCTGGCGCCATCATTTCCGCCCCGGCTTTCGCGCAAAGCAAGGCATTCGCCACCGTCAACGGCCAGGCGATCCCGCAATCCGTCTATGACGCTTTTGTCGCCGAACAAAAAGCCCAGGGCACGCCAGATACGCCCGAGCTGAAAAATGCCGTCAAGGAAGAACTGATCCGCCGCGAAATTCTCGCTCAAGAAGCCAAGAAAAAAGGCCTCGACAAAAAAGGCAACATTCAGGGCCAGATCGAACTCGCCAAGCAGGCCGTGCTGATCCGCGCCTACCTCTCCGACTACGTGCAGGCCAATCCCATCAGCGAAGCCCAGCTCAAAGCTGAATACGACGTGATCAAGAACAACCTGGGCAGCACCGAATACAAGCCGCGCCATATTCTGGTTGCCGATGAAGAAGAAGCGAAGAGCATTATTGCCAAGCTCGACAAGGGCGAAAAGTTCTCTGAACTCGCCAATGCATCGAAAGACCCCGGTTCCAAGGAC
>JAUYQT010000400.1 GCA_030697085.1 Azonexus sp.
AATTTGTGGTTTGCTCATCGCGAAAAACGCTCCTCGCCGGTGAATAAAAGGTAATGCTTGCCCTGGGCGCGGCCGATCATCGTCATGCCCAGCTTGCGGGCGATTTCCCAGCCCATCTGCGTCAGGCCGGAGCGTGAAACGAGAAAGGGAATGCCCATTTGCGCCGTCTTGATGACCATTTCCGAAGTCAGCCGGCCGGTGGTGTAGAAAATCTTGTCGCCGCCGTCGTGGCCGTCCAGCCACATTTTGCCGGCAATCGCATCGACGGCGTTGTGGCGGCCGACGTCCTCGACAAACATCAGGATTTCGGCACCCGGATCGGCGTTAATTGCCAGCGCGCAACCATGCACGGCGCCGGCCTGTTTGTAGATCGATTCGTGGACGCGTACCGCGTCGAGCAGGCCATAAAGCGTTGCTTCGGAAAGTTTGGCTTCAGCCGGCAAGTGAATATCGTCGATTTCCGCCATCAGATCGCCGAAAACCGTGCCTTGGCCACAACCGCTGGTGATGGTGCGTTTTTCGACGCGTGACGTGTCAATGCCGCGCCCATGGCGGGTGGTGACGGAAACCGCATCAACTTCCCAATCAACCTGGATAGCGGCAATTTCGTCGAGGCAGTTGATCAGCCGCTGGTTGCGCAGATAGCCCAGAGCCAGGGCTTCGGGGGCGGCACCGAGGGTCATCAGGGTGACGATTTCGCGTTTGTCGACGTAGAGCGTCAGCGGATGTTCGCCGGCAATTGAAGTCGGGACGATCTCGCCATGCTCGTTGATGGCGTCGATCTCGAAAGTCAGTGGCCGGCTGGCCTGGGTCAGTTGAGGATGATTCATCGCCAGGATTCTACACGGGCGAAACATTTTCCTGCTTGGCGGCCGGTTGGCCCTTAGCCCGGGGCAAAGAAATCAGCCGGGCTGAGGAAGATCGCCAATCAGGAGAAACTTTCCAAACCCGATCAGCGGCTTGTCAGCCGGCCAATCGAGGGGAAAGTCAAACGACGATGGGGTTCAGGATTTTTTTGAATCGGCAGAATGGCCGCTCTTTTTCCCGGTAGTGGCCTCGGACCAGCTCACTGTCGGGATTTGAAACATGGAGAAAAAGGAATGGGTAAATGAGTCATGCATTTTTTCCATATCCGTAACCATTGTTCCCCAGGAATCCTCACTGGCAGTTTTCAACTCTTCAAGTT
>JAUYQT010000405.1 GCA_030697085.1 Azonexus sp.
TTGGGGATAATCGCATCGGTATCGACAGTATTACGGTCAAGCGGCGCGACCAAACCTTCCAGACGAACGAATTTATCCATCACTCCACCACCCTCTGCACAGCCTCGCCGGATTTTTTGAGGGCGCCACCAACGACCTCACCCGTTTTGTTCAATGCATTGCCAACGGCCTCGCCGCCCTTATGCAGGGCTTCGCCAGTCGCCTCGGCACCTATCCTGACATCTTGTTTTACACCCTGCGCGGTATTGCAACCGACAAAGCCCAGAGCCATTAACACTATAAATAAAATGCGCATGTCTCGACTCACTTAGAGAATGTCCCGAACATCGGCAAAATGACCGGCAATTGCAGCGGCCGCGGCCATCGCCGGACTAAGCAGATGCGTACGCCCACCCGGGCCCTGACGACCTTCAAAATTGCGGTTGGAGGTCGAGGCACAACGCTCACCCGGCTCCAGACGGTCCGCATTCATCGCCAGACACATCGAGCAACCCGGCTCACGCCACTCAAAACCAGCGGCGACAAAAACCTTGTCCAAGCCCTCAGCCTCGGCCTGACGCTTGACCAGACCGGAACCCGGCACCGCCAACGCCAGTTTGATGTTGGCCGCAATATGGCGGCCATTCAATATAGAAGCAGCCTCGCGCAAATCCTCGATACGCGAGTTGGTGCAGGAACCAATAAAAATTTTATCAACGGCGATGCTCTTGATCGGCGTATTCGGGTTCAGCCCCATGTATTGCAGCGCGCGCTCCATGCCCTTGCGGTTGAGCAGCCCTGTCAGGCCGTCCATGTGGACCAGCCAGTCCAGGCGCGCGGTCACTTCGGCCAGTTCGCGGCTGATAGCCGCCTCGCGCAGGCTGAAATCGATGGTGCGCAGCCAGAGCGGCAGGTCGGCTTCGTCCAGGGGCAGGAACTCGCGGGCGCCGGCCGCGCGCAGGGTGGCGGTCTGTTCGACGTCCGGGGACACCATCAGGGCCAGGATGGGCGTTTCGGGATGCGCGGCCCCCACTTCCTGCACGGCGCGCAGTTGCGTGGCGTCGGCGGGCCCGGGTCCGACCAGCACCAGGTCCAC
>JAUYQT010000462.1 GCA_030697085.1 Azonexus sp.
TCGAAGAAATGGGCGTGCCCATCCTTCCAGGTAATCGTCGCGACCCAGTTCGAATATTTTGAAACGAGCATGCCGCACACCGGGCAGAGGTCTTTCGGACCCGGTTTGGGGAGGTTCTGGGCGACCGCGCAGGAGGCCCAGAACGCCAGACAAAGGACGAAAAGCTGGCGCCGAAGCATTAGCCGGCCTTTTTCTCTGCCGCGCGCTTGCGGCGTTCTTCACGGTTCTTGCGGATCATGCTGGCGTCGCTGGCCATGTCGAGATAGGACTCACGCAGCGCGTCATCAAACTTGGCTAATACGCCGCCGTGTTTGGCCTGAAATTCCTTGGCAATGTCGACCGAAGCAAAGGAATGTTTGCTGCGTTTGGTCATCGCATGTTTCAGATCGGCGCCGATCAGGTAGGTGAGTTGTTCAACCGGCAGCAAAGGACGCGGTTCTGCGGTCGACCCGTAATCCGGGCCAAAAATGACTTTGGGTTCACGGTCGATATTGAGCCCCAGGCTGAGCGACAGGCAGTGGATCGAACAGACGCCATCATTCACATCGTCGGCATACTGAACCAGCATCCGGGTGCGGTGGTGTTCCTTGCGGTCCATGCCGCAATAGGGGCACTTCGGGTGTTTCTCGAATTCGTTTTCCAGCGGCTTGGCATCGGCGGCTTTTTTCGGGATGAACTGGTTCGGCGTCCCGTCAGTGGTGCAGGCTTCGGCGCTGGCCTGAGTCGCGACGGCAGCCAGACCGGCGAAGGGGGAAATTTTGAGAAGATCGCGGCGATTCATGGTGAAGCTCCCTGGGTGAATAGATAACCTGAATATTAGCGTCAGGTGATCGAGCGGGCCTGCGGCATATCGTCGCAGTTAACCCAGTAAATTGCGCATCACCGAGTAGTAGCGGATGCCTTGCCAAAGCGTTGAAACGCCGAGGGCGATGACAAAAAGCGCCGCGCCCTTGAGCAGCCAGCCGCGCAGCTTTGGCCCGATTTTGCCGAACAGGAAGGAGGCTGAAAGCATCGAAGGCAGGGTGCCCGCGCCGAATGCCAGCATCAGCAGACCACCTTCGATGATTGAGGGCGCCGTCGTTGCCTTGACGGCCATCGCCATGGTCATCGAGCACGGCATCAGGCCGTTGATCGCGCCGCCAATCAAGGCGCCGACCACCGGGCCTTTTTGCACCGCCAGACCAAACTGTTTGCGCAGCCAGGCAACCGGGGCAAAACTCAGTTTGTTGCGAATCGGCGAGACCCCGAGCAGATCGAGGCCGAGCAGAATGACGACGATGCCGGCGACGATCTGTAGAACCCCTTGCAGCTTGCCGAACTGCCCGGTCGAGATCAGCACGGCACCGAGCGATGCAGCAATGAAGCCGACGATGGTGTAAATGCCGACCCGCGCTCCGTGATACGCCAGATACGGCCAGATGCCTTTGGCCCCGAGCCGGATGAAGAAGCTGGAAACCAGCCCGCCACACATCCCGAGGCAATGGCCGCTACCCAGAATGCCGGTCATGAAGGCGAGCCAATAGGAAAATTCGGCAATCGTCTGATGCTGACTGTGGTCCATCAGTTGCGTTGCAAACGCAGTGAGTTGGTCACCACCGAAACCGAGCTCATGCCCATGGCAGCCGCTGCAATCATCGGGTTGAGGCGGCCGGCGGCGGCGATCGGGATGGCGATGACGTTGTAGCCGAGCGCCCAGAAGAGGTTTTGCCGGATGATCGCCATGGTCTGGCGGGAGAGCTCGATGCCGGCGGCGACGCGGGCGATATCGCCACCCACCAGCGTGATGTCGGCCGACTCAACGGCAATGTCAGCGCCGCCACCGATGGCAAAGCCAACGTCGGCGGCGGTCAGGGCGGGGGCGTCGTTGATGCCGTCGCCGATCATGCCGACTTTTTCGCCGGCCGCCTGCAGATTGCGAATGGCGGCCAGTTTGTCGGCCGGCGTGGCGCGGGCGATGACGTGATCAATACCGACTTCGCGAGCAACGTGATTGGCTACGGCGTCGACATCGCCGGTGGCCATGACGGTTTTCAGGCCGAGTCGATGGAGCAGGGCAATCGCTTCGCGGGCACCCGGCCGGGCCTGATCGGCAATCGCGAAAATTGCCACTAAATTACGGTTGACCGCAGCAAACACGGGTGTTTTGCCTTGCTCGGCCAAACGGCTGGCTTCGCTGCTGAGCGGGCTGCTGTCGATGCCGTTTTCGTCGAGCAGCGCGGCGTTGCCGATCATGATGGCCTGACCTTCGACAACGGCCGTAACGCCACGGCCGGGAATGACGATGAAGTTCTCGGCACGGCGCATTTCATGCAAGCGGGGCTTGCACCAGTCGGCCAGCGCCCGCGCCAGGAAGTGTTCCGAGCCGGCTTCGGCGGCGGCGACTAATTCGGCGAGTTGCGCTTCATCAAGGCCGGGCAGCAGGAAGCTGTCGGTGACGACCGGCTTGCCTTCGGTGATCGTGCCGGTCTTGTCGAAGACGATGGTGGTCAGCTTGGAGGCGGTTTCCAGCGCCTCGCCGTTGCGGATGTAGATGCCGCGTTTGGCCGCCTGACCGGTGCCGACCATGATCGCGGTCGGCGTCGCCAGGCCGAGGGCGCAGGGGCAGGCGATCAGCAGCACCGCCACGGAGTGCGCCAGGGCACGTGACACCGGGTGGCCGCTGAGCGCCCAGCCGACAAATGTCAGCGCCGCAACGCCGCCGACTGCCGGGACAAATCGCGCCGAGATGCGGTCAACCAGCTTTTGTACCGGTAATTTGCTGCCTTGCGCCTGATCGACCAGTTTGACGATGCCCGATAGCACGGTGTCGCCGCCAATCGCCGTCACGGTCATGGTGAAACTGCCGTTACCGTTGAGACAGCCGCCGATCACGCTGTCACCGACGGCTTTGGCGACGGGCAGGGATTCGCCGGTAATCATCGCTTCATCAACCGATGAGCCGCCGTCGAGCAAGCGGCCGTCGGTCGGAATCTTGTCGCCGGCCCTGACGCGTAGACGGTCGCCGACTTCTACCTCGTCAATGCTGACTTCTTTTTCGCTGTCATCGGCCGCAAGGCGCAAGGCGGTTTCCGGCTGTAGTTCGATCAGCTTGCGGATGGCCTCGCCGGCCTTGCCCTTGGCGCGCTCTTCCATGTAACGGCCGAGCAGCACGAAGGTGCAGATGCCGGCGGCTGATTCAAAATAAACGTGGTGATTCATCTTGAACACGCCGGGAATGCTGTAAGCCCAGGCGGCGCCGGCACCGACCGCAATCAGCGTGTCCATGTTGGCATCGCCCTGTTTGGCCAGCGTCCAGGCCTTGCGGAAAATGCTGTTGCTGCTGCCAAACAGGATGGCCGAGGAAAGCGCAAATTCCATAACGCGCAGCGCCGGTGAGCGGTGCATTGCCATGCCCGAAAGCATGACTGGCACAGTCAGCAGCGCGGCCTGGACAAAGCGCTTTTTGGCTTCTTCGACCCGGGCCTTTTCACGCTCAACCAGCAGGCGGCGCTGGGAAAGCGTGTCCATCGGCCGGGGTTCATAGCCGAGGCTACGGACGACGCCGAACACGCCGTCACGGTCGATCACGCCATGCACGGTGGCGGTCGCCGAGGCAAAATTGACGGCGACTGAACGCACCCGAGGGTCGCGTTTCAGCTTCATTTCAATGAGCAGGGCGCAGGAGGCGCAGGTCATGCCTTCGACGGCGACGGTGCATTCACTGACCGGGCCATCAATCGGCGGTGGCGGGGTGAGCGCCGCCCGGGGCGCCGCCTGCAAATTGCCGAGCACGGCATCAAGGATCGCCAACAAGCGGGGTTCGGGCAGCGTTGCCGGGTCTTAGCTGATGACCACAGAGCC
>JAUYQT010000714.1 GCA_030697085.1 Azonexus sp.
TCACGCAGCAGGCCTTGGCGATCATGCGCATCGACCACGATATCGGTGGCAAAAACCCCCGTCGTCTGCAGGCCCCAATCGGTTTCAATCACCCGCTCTGGATGCAACGCAATCAGGTTGGCAAAATTAGGGCAATCCATACGGTGAATCGAAACGCCCTTACCGCGCGTGATAAATCCCTGAATCTCATCGGGCGGCGCCGGCTTGCAGCAACGGGCAAGTTGGGTCAACAGGTTATCGACCCCAACAATCAAAATCCCCTGATTACCCTCCACCGGCTTGCTTGGTCGGGTCCGAACCTCATCCGGCAACAGCGTTTCAGCGAGCAGGTCGCCACCGCGAGCCACCGCCTGGAAGTTGCGCTGATTAAGATCACCACGCGCTGCGGCAATGTATAAATCATCGGCCCGTGAAAAACCCAACTTGTGCGACAACTCTTCGATATTCGCACTCGTCTGACCCGCCCGCTGCAACTCCTTGACAATAAGAGCCCGCCCCTCGGACAAGGTTTCTTCCAGCGCCAGATTGGAAAACCAGGAGCGCACCTTGACCCGCGCACTTTTCGTGTGAATATAGCCCTGCGCCGGATTCAGCCAGTCACGCGACGGCCCACCGATCTTGGCGCTCACAATTTCAACTTGCTGGCCGGTTTCAAGGGACGTATTGAGCGGCACCAGCTGACCATTCACCTTCGCGCCACGGCAGCGATGACCGAGATCGGTATGCACCCGGTAAGCAAAATCAACCGGCGTCGAACCTTGGGGCAAATCGACCACCTTGCCCTGCGGAGTAATCACATAAAGCGTCTCGTTGAGTGCCGCCTGCTTGTAATGGCTAATCCAGTCCGAGCTATCGACAACTTCATCCTTCCAGGTTAGCAGTTGGCGCAGCCAGGCGATTTTTTCATCGTAATCATCCTCGCTCGTCCGCTTGCTACCCTCCTTGTAACGCCAATGCGCCGCCACGCCCAACTCGGCATGCTTATGCATTTCCGTCGTGCGGATCTGAATCTCAAGACTGCGCCCATCCGGGCAACGCACCGCCGTGTGCAGCGAACGATAGTTGTTGCCCTTGGGGTGCGAAATGTAGTCATCGAACTCCTTGGAAATCGGCGACCACAGGTTATGCACAATGCCCAGCGCGGTGTAACAATCTCTCAGATCATCAACAATGATGCGCAAGGCGCGGATGTCATACACCTCGGAAAACTCGATGCCCTTCTTCCGCATCTTGTTCCAGATACTGTAGATATGTTTCGGTCGACCGTAAACTTCGGCCTTATTAACCCCCGAAGCCACCAGTTCGGCACGCACTTTCGCCACTGCATCGGTGATGAAGTTCTCGCGCTCGCTGCGCTTTTCATCGAGCATTTGGGCAATTTTTTTATAGACATCCGGATGAATAAAGCGGAAGGACAAATCCTCCAGTTCCCACTTTAGTTCCCACACCCCCAACCGATTGGCCAGCGGCGAATAAAGCTCCAGCGTTTCGCGTGCCACCTGCACCCGCAGATCGCCAGGATTCGCCGCGTAAAAACGCAACGTCTGCGTCCGGCTTGCCAGACGCAACATGACGACACGAATGTCCTCGACCATCGCCAGCAGCATTTTGCGCAGCACTTCCACCTGCGACTTGACCTCAGCCGGATTAACCTCGCCGGCCTCGATATTGGCCGCGACAAAACCCTCGGTAATCGGCCGCAGCTTGTTCAGTCGGGAAATACCGCTCACCAGGTGCGCCGCTGGTTTTCCGAAGTGTTCTTCGATACGGGCAATACCCAGTTCGTCCTGGGCAGGAATGGCAAAAAGGAGAGCTGCGATGCGCGATTCGGCATCCATTTTCAGGCCGGCAATAATCACCGACATGCCAAGAGCGTGGGCCCAGATGCGTTCGCCGCTACCCAAAGCCTTATTGGCGTAGGCCTCCCAGGCATACTCGACGGCCTTTTTCAGGCTGGCTTTTTCAGCCTCACCCAAACCGGCTGAAAGGACAGTCAAATACTGCTCGAAATCGCTTTGCGCGGCAACGGAATGAGAGACGGAAACCATGGGCGGGATTATACCGGCAGAGCTGCTATTTACGACGTGGGCGTAAGCCCATGAACGACCCAATCCGTCGCCCTGAGTCAGCCCACTAACGGGTGCACCGAAACAAGGTTTCCCGGATAATCTGCGCCATGACGACAAAGCAACGCCTATTTTTTACCAATCCCTACCTGCTCCTTACCCTCACCGTTCTCTTTTGGTCAGGCAACATGGTCATCGGGCGCGGCGTTCGGGCCGATTTACCCCCGATGGCACTCGCCTTCTGGCGCTGGGCGATTGCCTTCGCGCTGGTTCTGCCCCTCGCCTTGCCGCACCTTAAGACCGAATGGCCGCTGCTGAAAGCGAGCTGGCGGCCGGTACTACTCCTCGGCCTGCTCGGCGTCGGTGGTTACAACACCTTCGCCTACCTGGCACTGCAACACACCACGGCGACCAATGCCGTGCTGCTCAATTCCTTCATTCCGGTCGTTACCATCGCCATTTCGTGGGCCTTTCTCGGCAAGCATTTACGCCGGCTGGAAGGCCTCGGCGTGGTTATTTCGCTGTGCGGCGCGATCACCATCGTTGCCCGTGGCGACTTCAACGTCCTCATCCATCTCAACTTCAATCTGGGCGATGCCTGGATGCTGCTCGCCGTGGCCGTCTGGGCGATTTACACCGTCGGCCTCGCCTGGCGCCCGAGCGGCGTGCACCCGATGCTGATGCTCGCGGCGTTAACCGCCGTTGGCCTCGCCGCGCTGCTCCCGGCTTATATTTTTGAGATGGCCCAAGGCCGGCAGATCAATATCAATTTCGGCTCACTGGCCGCACTGGCTTACGTCGGCATCTTCCCCAGTTTTCTGGGCTACATCTTTTACAACCGTGGCGTCGCCGAAGTAGGGGCGAGCAAGGCCAGTCTATTTATCCACCTGATGCCGGTTTTCGGCACGCTGCTTTCAGCCATTTTTCTGGGTGAAATTCCACTCTGGTATCACTACCTCGGGATTGGCCTGATTTTCAGCGGCATCTGGCTAACGATGAAAAAATGATGGGGCTATTCGACTGGTTCAATCGCCCCCAATCGACGACCATTTCCGATGAGTTATGGGCAAAAACGCTGGCCACGCTGCCCTTCATCGATAATCTTGCGGTCAACGAGAAAAATGACCTGAAATTACTCACCGAACAATTCCTCGCCGAAAAAGAATTCAGCACCGGTGGCGAACTGGAACTGACTGACGAAATCTGTGTTTCAATCGCCGCCCAGGGCTGCTTGCCGATCCTCAAACTCGGCTTGGCAGCCTATCGTGAATGGGTCGGCATCGTGGTTTATCCCAATGAATTTATCGTGCCGCGATACATCGAAGATGACAGCGGTGTCGTTCATGAATTTACCGATGTCCTTTCCGGCGAAGCCTGGCAAGGCGGGCCGTTGATTATTTCCTGGCACGATGTGCAGATGGCCGGTGCGGGTTACAACGTGGTGATTCACGAATTCGCCCACAAGCTGGACATGCTGAACGGCGAAGCAGACGGCATCCCGGCACTGCATTCGGGGATACACGAAGCGGAATGGGCCGACACATTTTTTGCCGCTTATGACGATTTCTGCCAGCGTATCGACCACAACGAAGAAACCCGCATCGACCCTTACGCCAGCGATGATCCAGCCGAGTTTTTCGCCGTGCTCTCGGAATTTTTTTTCGAATTGCCTGACCTGCTTAACCGCGAATATCCAGCGCTGTACACGCTATTCAGCCGCTATTACCGACAAGACCCGC
>JAUYQT010000760.1 GCA_030697085.1 Azonexus sp.
CGCCAGTCATTTCCGATACCAGATGGCCGATGAAAAGCATGCCGCCCATGACGACACCCATCTGGACGAAATCAAGAATGGCTACCGAGAACATGCCGCCGAAAGTGGTGTAAGTCAGCACAATGGCCGTGCCCAACACCATGCCGAGTTCCTGACTAATCGCGCCATCGGTCACGACGTTGAAGACGAGACCGAGCGCCTTGATTTGCGCCGAAACCCAGCCAAGATAGGAAACCACAATGCATAGTGTGGCGAGAATTTCAACGGTACGGTTGTAGCGCATACGAAAAAAATCGCCGAGCGTCAGCACATTGAGCTTGTAGATCTTGGTGCCGTAAAAAATGCCGGCAATGATCAAACACAAACTGGCGCCAAAAGGATCGGCGACCACGCCACGCAGGCCGTCCTGGACGAAAGTGGCGGAAACGCCAAAAACTGCTTCAGCCCCAAACCAGGTGGCAAATACGGTTGCCGTTACGACGGGCAAAGGCAGGCTGCGCCCGGCCACCGCAAAATCCTTGGCGTTATGAACGCGGGTGGCGGCGAATAGCCCAATCGCAATAGAGGCCAGCAAGTAAAGCGCGACAAACCAAATCAGCATGATTCTGCAGGCAACGGCGGCAAGGGATTGAAAACGCGGAAATTATAGGGTGATTCGCGGGCCAGAATGAACGCAGCAAAGCGTCAGAATGGCACGGGACAATGGAAATTGAGGTTTGCTGCGGTCAACGGATGGAAAAGGGATAAATCCGTGGCATGCAACAACAGGCGATTAGCCTTCATTTCCGCCTCACCACCGTAAAGCTCATCACCCAGAATAGGGTGGCCAAGAGCGCTCATATGAACCCGCAATTGGTGCGAACGGCCAGTGACTGGATGTAACTCAACGCGCGTCGTGTGGCCGACCAGATCACGGCTTAGCGTGTTGAATTTAGTGAGTGATTGCTTACCAACCTCAAAATCCACTTTCTGTCGGGGGCGATTTGGCCAATCGGCAATAAGTGGCAGATCAACCTCGCCAGCCTCGGCCGAAAGCAAGCCATCCAGCACCGCAACGTAGGATTTCTCAACCTGCCGCTCGCGAAAAAGTCGGGAAAGCTGCCGATGCATTTCGGCCCCGCGCGCCAGAATCAACAAGCCAGAGGTCGACATATCCAGACGATGCACACTCAATACATCCGGAAAAATTGCCTGAACGCGCGAAACCAGACAATCCGCCATGCCCTCGCCACGTCCCGGCACTGAAAGCAGGCCGGCGGGCTTGTCGACCACCACCAGGCTGCTATCAGCAAAAATGACGGACAGTCCGTTATCCGGCGGCGGTAAATAAGCCGGTTTAGTCACGCTGCCCCTCAACGCACTTGGTCGTTGCGACAACGACTATCTTTATAGGGCCCACCATCCCGATACCAGCCACTACCGGGCGAAGTTTGCCAACAGACGCGGGCCGCATCGAGCTTGCTCGCCCACCAATACCAGGGCGCCGGCTCGGCAGAAGCGACTAGCGAGACGGCAGTGAGGATCAGAGC
>JAUYQT010000831.1 GCA_030697085.1 Azonexus sp.
GGCGCAAGAGGCCATACTGGTGGTTCATCGGTCGAGCGAAAATTTGGAACGGTTAGCAGGTACGCACGAGCTTGGTGCCAGGATCAGAACTTGTTTTGATGGTCCCCCCGGAAGCGGCTTTTTTAAACCGTAAACATCCGCCAACGCTGCATCAAGACAGATTAAGGGCGCAGTCGGTTTTCCTTGATTTTTTCGCGGGCCAGCAGTCGGGATATTTCCTCCGTTTCTGACGCTAGCAGGGCAATCAGGTCGTCGAGTGTAATGATTCCTTCCAGCTCGCCCATGTCGTTTACTACGGGTAATCGGCGTACGCCATATTCCCGCATCAAGCGAATCGTCGTGAAAACGCCCTCCCTTTCGGAGACGGTATGTAGTGCTTCAAGCATGATGTCTTCAATCAGGATGGTATCCGGGTCTAGTCCGCAGGCGATTACCTCGATGACGATATCCCGATCGGTCACTATTCCTAGGGGGCGCGAAGCACCATTACTTTCGCCAATCACGATAAGCGCCCCGACATGGTTTTTGCGCATTAGTCTGGCTGCTTCCGTAACGCTTGCATTGCGGTCGCTGACGACCACATCGCGTTTGCAAAAATCACCGATTGGCATGGCTGTTTCCTTGATTGCTAAGTGCAGAGTCGTTAATCGGTGCAAGTCACTTTTCAGAATGTCTCTGCTTGACGTTCGACATCGGTCATTTGCCTGACCTCTCGTTCTGCATCCAGCCAGTCCTGCAATTCGTTCCCTTGCTCAAATCCGCGTTTTTCGTAGCGGGAATAGGCCGCTGCTTGAATCATTTGATGCAGATATGGCTCGCCGGAGCGGATCCTCCCGGCTGTCAATTTATGCTGTTTTTTTGCGTTGACCCTAGCGCCAGCCTTTGTTTCCATGGTCGTGTGGCCAGCCGTTGTTTTTGTCGTCGTAGCAGTTTTTTGGGCGCTTACGTCAGCGGATTTTTTGGCCGCTTGGCCGACGGTTTCAGCTGTTTTCATGGTCGCTCCGGATCAGGGTGTAGGGAAAATGCCGTAATGTCGTGCTGAACAGAGTAGTGGTCGTCAAGTTGTGACGAAATACTTACTTGCATGATTTCTACCTGCGGCGAATCCGGTAGTTGCCGTATCTTTCAATTCATCCTCTCGCTACCTTTATCCATGCGTAAAAACCAGCCATCCAGAACGATGTGACGGTTGAACCACAGGCTGTTCAGCAAAATTCGTCCCAGTGAGCGCCGTATTGCATCGGCCACGAGCCCCGAGGCGGGTGGTTGCGGCATGCCGAAATGGGCGAATAGTTGATCCTCGTAGGCGCGAAGCCGTTGCTGGCGATAATCTCCCGCTGCTGCAGTAATCGCCTGGGCTGCGAATAGTGCCGATTCAACAGCAGGTCGAATCCCTTCCCCGCTTCGCTCGGTGGCCAGCCCGGCGGCGTCACCGATAATCAGGGCACCATCGGTCAGTAATTGGCGCTGGGAATGGCCGTACAAGGCGTAGGCGTGTCCGTGGAAACCCTGCGGCAAGTCGGTGGGTAGCTTGTCCTGACTCAGGAGAAATGAGCAGAAATCGTTAAGGTGGGGTGATAAGGGGGAGGTATCTTCACGTCCAAAGCCGAGATTGAGATAGTCCCCTTTGCGTAAACACCAGCCGTAGCCTTTGAGGTCGCGACAAAAAAATAGCTCTGGCGTATCGGCGCGAATGGCGCATTTTTCAACCTGTTGCGGTGCCATGAGAAATTCGATTTCCTTGGCGAAAACCTGCAGGTGGCCACCGCTGATCTTGTTGCCGATGTGGCGGGCCACCGGGCAAGCGTTGCCGCCAGCACCAATAAGTAACGGCGTTGAAATGGTTCCATTGATCAGCCAGGTGCCATTTTGTCGTTGAATGGATTTGACGCTTTCGCCCAGCTGCAAACGGGCGCCGGATTGCCGCAATAGGTAGTCGTCGAATTCGAGACGGCGAATGCCATAGCTGACCGGCGCCTGATAGCGCACTTCTGACTGGGCGTTACCGATGATCCCCACTTTGAAGCCCGTGATGGGTTGCAGCACATGTTCCCGGCGGTAGGTGTCGAGATCGAGCTCCAGTGTTTTGACCACACTCGGTGTAATCCAGCCAGCGCAAACCTTGTCGCGCGGGAAGTCAGCTTTGTCCATCACCATGATATCCAGCCCACTACGCGATAGCTGTCTGGCGCAGGTGGAGCCGGCTGGGCCGCCGCCGACAATTAAGGCGTCACAGGATTTCATGGCAAAGCGCTGGCGAGTAAATGTCGCTTCGTGACCAGGGTATTTGATTGCATCCGGTACGGGAAAATGTGACCTGGAATAATTGCATGTCGCCCGAACGGAACGCCGCCAGCGAACCGGCCAAATAAAGGCGCCAGGCACGGACAAAGGCGGGATCAAATGTCGCAGCGACTTGATCGGAGGCTTTCTCGAAACGCTGTGACCAATGCTCGATTGTGGTCGCGTAGTGAAGTCGCAGATTTTCGACATCGAGAACCGAAAAGCCCTGTGGCTCGAATAGCGTCATCATCTGCGACAAACTGGGCGGGCAGGCGCCGGGAAATATATAACGTTCGATCCAGGCATTCATGTTGCGTGCAGAATCACGTCCGATGCTATGAATCAAGCCGCGACCTGATGGCGAAAGACAACGATCCATGACGCTTCCAAGTGCACTGTAGTCTTTGATGCCGACGTGTTCGAGCATGCCTACCGAGACAAAAACGTCAAACTCGCCGACGATTTCGCGGTAATCACCCAGGATAAACTCAACTTTTTCCTGCAGCCCGTGCTCTTCGGCACGGGCCCGAGCGTAGTGGAGCTGCTCTTGCGACAGATTGTGGGCTTTGACTGAAACGCCGTAATTTTTGGCCATATAAAGCGCCAGTGCCCCCCATCCGCAACCGGCTTCAACGACGCTTTCACCCGGCCGCAAACGAAGCTTGCGGCAGATGTATTCCAGCTTGGCGACCTGGGCCGCTTCCAGAGTGAAGGCGGGGTCGGCGAAGTACGCACAGGTGTATACCATTTGCTCATCGAGCCACAATTTATAGAATTCGTTACTGATGTCGTAGTGGTGATAAATATTGTGGGCGGCTTTGGTCGGCGTATTGCGGGCGCCGCTGCTTACTGTAGCGAGAAATCTTTTTAGCAAGCCGGGCGACCGTCGACGTGGCAAGGCCCGGTAGATTGTCTCGAGAAAAAGTGGGAGATCAAACAGAACTTCGACTCGGCCGGCGACATACATTTCGCCAAAATAAAATTCAGGATCGGCAATCAGACGTAATAGGGCGTCGCGGTCACGAATCAACAGGGTCATTTGCACCGGGGCTGCTGAAGCAGTAATTTCCTGACCATCCCAGAGCTCGACCCGAAGTGGTGGATTGCCGAGTGCCTCGAGTATGCCGCTAATCAGCATTTGATCGATGGCATAGGTTTTTTTCTGGTCGCTGGGCACTTTCCCCGGCAAATAATTAGCCGAAAACCGCCTGCCAGCTAGCGTTTGCTGGGCCGCCACAATATTTTCATTTTGTTGCATGCCCTAACTCCCAAGTGCTCATTTTGGTTAAAAAATCGGGTGATGTGTCCCGCATTTTCCAAGGCATCGAGGTGACCAAAAGCCAATGCAAACGCCGGTTTCGAAAACCGTGGATTTATTACATTGGCAAGATTAGGGTGGGTTGATCCGGCTGGATATACTTAAAAGACATCGTGTGGGTACTGGCAAAACGGTAAGGCAAGTACCTTTTGCACATTGGTACGGGTGCTGCAGACCGCCTGTTGTGCCTGCCGATGCACGGGGGGGAGCATGTTCAAAGTTACCCTGATACCGGGTACCGCAACTAACTAAATGACCATATTGCTGACGTTTTTCGGAGGCTTATCCTTGGCTATCTGTTCTTTTTGATAAACCAGCCGAAGAAGGAGGTCGTGGTGCTTAAAAATTTAGACCGTTCGCCTGGAGTGAGATTTACTGCTACTCAGCATGATGCTCTGACAGGTGAGACACGCTGTTTTTCGTTGGCGCAGCTTGCCGAATTTTGCGACGTTGAGCCTGAGTGGTTGCAGCGCAATCTTGCTGGGGGCGTTTTCCCGGGCGTCGAACATTTTGCCGGACAGTGGCGGGTGGCTGGTGATTTCGTGTTGCGGGCACGCCTGATGCGGCAACTGGAGCGAGATTTTAAAACCTTGCTCGTGCGTCATGCTGGCTGTGTGGCTGATTTTCCGGAGGTTGCCGCCATTGATTAGCGCCCGGGCCGGGCAAGCGGTTGGCTTGCCCGGCACAGCGTTACTGATTTACGTAGTTGCTTCGGCCTTGGGTAACCAGATGCAGGCCCCTTTGGAGGCTTTGTCGATCAGGCCAAGCAGGCGATTGTGCTCGGCGAGTTCTTCAGTTGTAGCGCGCTGGACAAGCAACGGCTTGCGTTCGCGGGCCAGGCCATCGGCGCCCAGTTGCATTGGCGGTTCGGCATCCGGTTCGATCATCAGCGTATTTTGACCACGCGTCATGGCCAAAAACACATCGGCCAGCAGTTCGGTGTCGAGGAGCGCGCCATGCAGTGTGCGGCTGGAGTTGTCGATTTCGTAGCGGTCGCACAGCGCATTCAGGTTGTTGCGCTTGCCGGGGTGTAATTCCTTTGCCATTTTCAATGTGTCGGTCACACCGTTACAGACGGTTTCAACCGGCACACGATCAAGGCGGCGCAATTCGGCATTGAGAAAGCCAAGGTCGAATGGGGCGTTGTGAATGATCAACTCAGCGCCGCTAATAAACTCGAGAAACTCATCAGCAATGTCGGCAAACTTCGGCTTGTCGGCAAGAAATTCGAGCGTGATGCCATGCACAGCTTGCGCGCCTTCATCAATTTCCCGCTCCGGATTGGTATATTTGTGCAGATGGCGACCGGTCAGTCGGCGATTAACCATCTCGATGCAGGCAACTTCAATGATACGGTGGCCCTGACGCGGGTCGAGGCCGGTGGTTTCGGTGTCGAGAACGATCTGTCGCATAATTTTTTATTTCGCCAACTCTTCGATACCGCGATTCGCCAGCGCATCGGCCCGTTCGTTTTCCGGATGGCCGTTGTGGCCTTTGACCCAAACCCATTCCAGCTTGTGTAGCTTGACCTGGGCATCAAGCAATTGCCAGAGGTCGGCGTTCTTGACCGGCTTTGTGTCAGCGGTTTTCCAGCCGTTGCGCTTCCAGCCGTGAATCCACTCATTGATGCCTTTCAGCACATATTGAGAATCGGTAAAAATCTTGCCGGCAATCGGCCGCTTCAGGGCTTCAATGGCGCGGATGGCGGCAGTTAGTTCCATGCGGTTGTTGGTAGTGGCTTTCTCGCCGCCCCAGAGTTCTTTTTCATTATTACCAAGGCGCAAGATAGCACCCCAGCCACCGGGGCCGGGGTTGCCCTTGCAGGCGCCATCGGTAAAAATTTCTACAGTTTCGTCAGTGGTCATTACTTTCCTTGTGAGCAACCGGGCGCAGCGCTTTGGCGCGCACCGGCATTTTTTTCCAGTTTGGAGTAATCAGTCGCATGCTGTGGACGCGTTTGATGGCGCGCAGCATATAAACTCCGCCAGAAAAATTCCAGCAGCGTTCGCCCATGGTTTCGATAACTTGCCAGCGCTGCAGCCAATGCTGCTGCTCGAAGGGCGGCGCGTAGCAACCGAGTGTGCCGCGGTCAACCTCAAAACTGAGCAGTTTTAGCCAGTCCTTCAGGCGCGTGGTTGAGATGTAACTGCCATTCCAGGGGAAATTGCCGGAGCGGTTTAGGTACCGCTTTAATCCCCATAGTGAAAATGGATTGAAGCCGACAATGATGAGCTGGCCTTCAGGAATCAGGATGCGCTCGACTTCGCGCAGGATCTGGTGCGGATCGTCGCTGAATTCGAGCGCATGTGGCAAGACGACGAGGTCAATGCTTTGCGAGGCGAAGGGCAGGGCGACGAGATCGCATAGCGCATCAACCTGCCCGGTGGTACCCGCTTTCTGGCGCAATGGAATGCGATTGGCGCGCAGAAAATCATATTGCGGCAGACCGATTTGCAGGGCGTTAAAGCCGAAAATGTCGGCCACCGCAGCATCCAGATTTGCCTGCTCCCAGTCCAGCACGTAACGGCCTTGAACTGAATTGAGCCAGGCATCGAACCCGGGAATTGACATCCGGCGGCGCTGGCTCGATAGTTCCGGTATGTTCAAAATTTCACCCATCCCCGCTTTTAAAGATAATTACATTTGGCTGTTGACGCTGGGCAGCCGCGCTTTTGTCGTTGATCCGGGCGATGCGGCTCCGGTGTTGGCGAGGCTGGAGGCCGATGGCCTAAGGCTTGAAGGCATCCTGATTACGCATCATCATGCCGACCATCAGGGGGGAGTTGCTGAGCTGAAAGCACGCTACCAGCCCGTGATTTTTGCACCGGCAAAAGAGTCTATCACAGGCACTACGCACGCTTTAAGCGGTGGCGAGTGTATTGAGGTGCTCGGCCAAATGGTGCAGGTAATCGCCGTTCCCGGCCATACGCTGGGGCATCTTGCCTATTACGCGTCGGGCGTTCTTTTTTCTGGTGATACCTTATTTGGTGCCGGTTGCGGTCGATTGTTCGAAGGGACGCCAGCGCAAATGTTGGCCTCGTTGGAGCATCTTGCCGCCTTGCCGGATGAAACGCTGGTTTATTGTGCGCACGAATATACCGATGTCAATTTGCGCTTTGCCCAGGCAGTGGAAGCGGCAAATTCCGCCGTTCAGCTGCGCGTATTGAAAGTCGCCGCGCTGCGGACTGCCGGCTTGCCGAGCGTCCCTTCCACGCTGGCTGAAGAAAAAGCGAGTAATCCTTTCCTGCGTTGCGCCGAGCAAGCGGTAATTGAAGCGGCTTTGCAGCATGCTCCGATTCAGGGTGATTGCGTAGGGGGTGCGGTCAACCGTTCAAAAGAGGCTGTTTTTGCTGCGATTCGTGGCTGGCGAAACACTTTTTAAGTCGGTTCTGTTAAACAGGCTTGGGGTGAAGGCGTCCGGCGTTTATCTCCAGGGTATCGAGGACGCGGGCGGCATTGAATGGTTTGATGATGAACCGCTGGCGCTATTTTGGATTAATTTCTGAACGGTTTCAGGGGCCGCATTGCTGGTGATCATCACCACCTCGGTTTCCGGGCGTGCCGCCTTGATTTCGCAAAGCGCCGTCAAGCCGTCTTTTTTCGGCATGATGACATCAAGACAGACGATATCCGGTTTGAGGCGGTCGGTACTATCGACCGCAGCGATGCCATTGCGGGCTTCGCCGATCACTTCATATTCTTCGTCACGTAGCATGCCGCGCAGGATGGCGCGCCATCATGTCGTTGTCGTCAACAAGGACAATTGAAATACGTTTTTTTGGTCAGGTCCAGCAGTCTATCGGCAATACGAGTTAAAGAAAATCAATGCTGCGATAGCCAAGACAATGGTGAAAAGCGTTAACCCGATAGCCCAGTTCAGCGCTTTACGTGCCTGATGTCGGGCCCCGCGTTGTTTGTATTGAAAGTATTGTTGAAACTCGCCCAGGGTGAGCAGTCCTGCAAACAAGAAAAAGATCATTCCACAAAACATGAAAATAATCACGCCGTTGGTCATTTCCCGACAGGCACTGGCGGTATGGCGAAATGAGGTCAGGACCGAATCTGTTTTAAAAGCAAAGCTGCCGATCATGTAAGCAAGAACCGCAAAGAGGCAGATCAAGCCAATGATTAACCAGGTTTGCCAGCGCCCGAGTTGGGCCAGCGCATTCTTGATATCGTTAATGAGCCATCGCATGCATTTGTGCCGCGTTTTGAGCGGGTCCGTTGTGCTAAATTTGGTTAAAGATGAGTTTTCCGGATCAGATTAACATGGCAGGGCAAATGACAAGTATTTCGACTGTGAAATCCGCTCGTGGCAAGCGAATTGCAATTTGGTTAGTGGGATTTTTTCTCGTCTTTGGCCTGCTCGGTTATTTTGCCGCACCGCTACTGGTTAAA
>JAUYQT010000002.1 GCA_030697085.1 Azonexus sp.
CGGGGAAGGTGTCGCTACAGCAGCCTTCATTTTGACGGTCAGGTGACGTAGCACAGCATCATTGAACTTGAATGAATGCTCGAGTTCGTTCAGCGTTTCGCCGTCGCACTCGATGTTCATCAGAACGTAATGGGCCTTGTGGATTTTCTGGATCGGATAAGCCAGTTGGCGACGACCCCAGTCTTCCAGACGGTGAAAAGCACCACCCTTGGCAGTAACGATGACGCGATAGCGCTCGATCATGCCGGGCACTTGCTCGCTTTGGTCCGGATGGACGATAAAAACGATTTCGTAATGACGCATGCAAACTCCTTTTGGGATAAACCCTCCACCATGCGAATGAGGTAGGGCAAGGTTGAAAAGCCCAAGATTATAACAACAATCCTGGGCTTCGGGAAAAAAACGAAACAGCTATTTCAGAAGCTATCGTCTGCCATTTCCAGCGCACCCGCAGCACCCGCAACCACCGACTCAGCCAAACCAGCCGCCTGAGTGAGGAAATGATCGGCATAAAACTGTGTTGTGACCAGTTTTGCAGCCCAAAATGGATCACTATCATCAAGCGCAATTTTGGCCCGGGCAATCACTGCTGCCCGGCCCATCAGCCAGCCGCCAGCAACAATGCCGAGCAGATGCAGGAACGGGACGGCGCCAACATGAGCGGCCTTTGGATCAATGGAGAAATTATCCACAATCCAGAAAACGGCCCTCTCCAGGGCGTCGACCGCAGCATTCTGACGCGCACCCATTGGAGCAAGACTACCGTCGAGCTGCGCCGTTGCGGCACGCATTTCGGCAATGATCGCCAGGATGGTGACGCCTTTTTCGCGGGCGATCTTGCGCCCGATCAGGTCATTGGCCTGAATCGCTGTCGTTCCTTCATAAATGGTCGTGATACGAGCATCGCGCAAATGCTGTGCGGCGCCGGTTTCCTCGATAAAACCCATACCGCCATGAACCTGAACCCCCAGCGAGGCGATATCAACAGCGCTTTCCGTACTCCAGCCTTTGACTACCGGAATCATCAAATCAGCAAAGGCCTGGGCTTGCTGACGGGCCGCTTCATCCGGATTATGGTGGGCGTTATCCTGGGCGGTCGCGGTGACGTAAGCCAGCGCACGCATGGCTTCGATGCGGGCGCGCATGGACATCAGCATACGGCGCACATCGGGGTGCTTGATAATGGGCACTTTCGGACCACCACGAACACCGACTTCAGTACCCTGTACGCGATCTTTAGCGTAGCTTACCGCACGCTGATAGGCCCGTTCGGCGTCGCCCAAACCTTCCAGCCCAACATTGAAGCGCGCCGCATTCATCATGATGAACATGTATTCAAGGCCGCGATTTTCTTCGCCGACCAAGGTGCCAATTGCCCCACCATTATCACCAAAGGCAAGCACCGCCGTCGGGCTACCATGAATACCCAGCTTGTGTTCGATGGAAACACAGAAAACATCATTGCGTTCCCCCGGCGTACCGTCAGCCTTGAGCAAAAACTTCGGCACGACAAACAGCGAGATGCCCTTGACGCCTTCCGGCGCATTGGGCGTCCGCGCCAGCACGAGGTGGATGATGTTATCCGCCATATCGTGTTCGCCGTAGGTGATGAAAATTTTCTGACCGAAAATTTTGAACGTACCGTCACCGACTGGCTCTGCCCGACTACGCACGGCGGCAAGGTCGGACCCGGCCGATGGCTCGGTCAGGTTCATGGTTCCGGTCCATTCGCCTGATACCAAACTCGGCAAGTAAGCAGATTTTTGTTCATCTGTTCCAGCGATCATCAACGCCTCGATGGCCCCCTGCGTCAGCATCGGACAGAGCGAAAAGGCGTGGTTTGCCCCCTTCCACATTTCGCTGACGGCGGTAGACAAAAGCTTCGGCAACCCCTGCCCACCAAATTCAGGATCGCAACCCAAGCCATTCCAGCCATTATCGACAAACTGGCGATAGGCCTCCTTGAAACCCGGCGAGGTCGTGACGACGGTGTCTTTCCACTTTGCACCATCACGATCACCGACGCGATTAAGCGGCGAAAGCACAATGCCAGCAAATTTGGCGGCTTCATCAAGGATGGCATCAATCACATCAGGAGAAGCCTCTTCACAACCGGGCTAAGCAACGACTTGATCAAGACCCGCCAGTTCCTGCATGACAAAACGAATATCTTTCAACGGCGCAACATATTCACTCATGTGTCAGTTTCCCCTCTAGTCAATTCGGTTGGATGTTTCCTTGAGTTCAACAAG
>JAUYQT010000045.1 GCA_030697085.1 Azonexus sp.
GAAGAAAACGCCCGCCACGTTGTTCGACGATCTGGCGATAGCCATCGACCGCACCGGCCCGGCCACCGACGCAAAGGATGCACTTGCCGGCGAGTGTTGAACTGTTGGCTTCTTTTGGCGGATTGGCTGGTTCAGCCGGGGTGTCGCCGGCAGCCAGCAGGTGATTGATCGTTTCCTCGGCGTGTTGCGCCAGCGCCTGCAGGCGCTCGGCTTTTTCTTCCAGCCCGTTGGCGTGCGCGGTCAGGGCAAGGGCGCGCGCTTCGGCATCGTTGGCCCGGCGGGCCAGGGTCTGGCGGTCCTTGAGGTCGGGGATGGTTTGCCGCAGCAATTCAAACTGGCCAGTCAAATTAGCCGTCCAGGCTTCTTTGCCGGCCAGCTCAACGCGCAGTTCGGAGATGCGCTGATTCAACCGTTGTATTTCGGCCGATTTCTCGGTGCGCAGCATTTCCGCTTCGTGCCGTGCGGCCTGCAGTTGTTTGTGTAATAGCTCATTTTCAGCTTTGAGCGTTTTCAGTGTGGTGAGATCAGCCCGCGTACCCGTACCGACCTGATGCTGAATCATGTGGATGTCGCCGTAGATTTCCTGCTCAAGCACGGCATCGCAAGCCGGGTGCGTCCAACTGGCCCACAGCGCACCGGGGATTTCGCTGCCCGTTCGCACGGCTTCCTGCCAGAGCGCTCGCAGCGCTTCGCTGGTTTTGGCGGCAGTAAAACGGCGGATCGATGCCTCGAAACGCTTCTCCATATTTTTCTGCAGCAATTCAGCCAGCCGGGTTCGCGTTTCGCAGGCGCCGACAGCGGTTGTGTGCAGCACAAAATCAGTGGTATCGCGCGGAAAGTGCATCACCTTGGCCATCATGGCGCGCAGATGATCGACCTCGAAACAGACGCCGACTACCGGGCAATGAAACTTGTGCGCTACCTCCCACAACTTCCGGCGTCGCGAACCCGGTGCTTTGGTCATCGCCTCATCAGCCGGGTGTCGCTGCCGCAGCATATTGGCAAAGGCATCGCCGGGTTGGGTCTTGGCATGGGGAAAGCTGCCGCCAGCGACGTGAAAAGGGATATCGGACATGATCGGGCTCCTGGGCGAAAGATCGCTGGCTGGCCGATGGTCTGGTTGGCTGGCTAGAATGTTGTGTTAATGATAATCATTGTTATTTGAACGGATGGAATAGTCAATAGGAATGATGAAAATCAGACGAGACGAAACTTCAGTTTGATCAGGGCAGCGGCGAATTTTCCGGGTGATTCGCGAACGGACGCACCGTTTGGAATTGTCCTTCTGGTGCAGCATTTTGTCCGTGCGTGTTCGGCAGCCCACAGACGGCGTGTGTCTGAATCCGTAGCATGAAGTTTTGGGGCTGGTGCTGTTCGCAATTTGCCCTTAACCGCCTCAGGCCTTTGCGCCGAGTTAACGATTTACCAAACCAGGGTACGGCCTTCAGGCGAGGATCCTGGCTACCTATTTCAGGAGAAAACCCCATGACTGACCCACGCAATATTGCCCACGACAAGAAGGTTGCCCAAGAAAAGAAACATAACGGTGATGAGGTCGCGCCGGGTGCGGACAAGACACCGCAGCCGGGAAAGAAGACGCATATGGAGAATCATGTGTCTGACAACCCCAAGATCCCGGATGAAGCTGATCCGATACCCACCGAAGAAAAGCCCTTGAACTAGCTGATACTGGAAGCGGGCCGCGGTCAACGCTTGAAAATGGGCAAAATTACGCCTGCGAAAATTTGCCCGCTGCCGATTGCTTCAGTTTTTCATCACACCTTCGCAGCCCAGCCCATGGTCCGGGCGGGGGGCAAGGAAAATGGGCAGCATGTGCCAGGCGTAAAGCAGGAAGGCGCCGGCCCAGAGCAGGCCGGAAATCGCCAGCGGGTGGCCAGAGTTTTCCGACCAGGCACTGGCGGCGCGAATTAACGCGGCCGCCACCAGCATCAAGGCGCCAAGCGGCACCCAGCGGCGCTCGTCGAGGGCGTAGCCGCTGTGAGTGCGACCGGCGATGCACATCACGACATAAATATTCAGCCCGAGTGCGCCGACGGTGAGCAGATGGCGACCGGCGCTGAAGCCGGCACTGTCGAGAACCAGTGCCAGACCCATCGTGGCGTAGCCGGCGGCCATCAGCCCGTAGACGCCATAAAGCATCAGCGGCCAGCGGCGCAGCAAGGCCCGGCCGACGTGCCAGTCATTGAGCAGATTGAGCAAGGCCGCGGCCGCCGCCAGCGCCAGCCAGCCGCTGATCCGACTGCCTGGCAGCAGTAGTTCTGCCAGCGTATAGATCCCGATGCAGAAGATCGCCAGGTTGCGGCGAGGCGGTCGGGCGCGGTAGTCGACCGTCGCTGTTTCACCTTCGCTCGTTGTTTCGTCGATGGCGTTATTGACGATGCGCATCGAAATCCGGCTCATTGCGACGACGATCAGCATCATCAAGACGCCGAGCGTAGCGTGCAGCCAGGGGCCAGGCGGCAGGCCGCGCAGGGCGGCGAGGTAAAAGCCGGCAACACCCAGCGCCAGGCCGCCGAAGGACCAGAGGAAGGAGAGATGCCGCCGGTTCGGGTCGCGCCACAGGCGGGGGGCGAGGTGGGCGGCAAGGACGCCGAGCAGCGCAAGATGGGCCAGGCCGGAGATGGCCAGCGCGATATTGCCGAGCAGGCCGGATGTCCAGAAGGCGAGGCGGCCGAGCAGCCAGCAGCCGGCCAGCAGGCGAACGGTCGGCCGCTCGACGGCGCTGGAGGCGGTGAATTCAGGGATCGAGGTGAGCGCGAAACCGGCTACTGCGGCCAGACCGAAACCGAAAATCAGTTCGTGGGCATGCCAGATGAAGGGGCCGCCAACGACCGCCGGCAAGGGCAGACCGAGGGTTAGAAATGCGATCCACAGGCCGATGAAAAGTGGTGCGGCGACTGCGGTCAACACGAAAAAAAGGCGAAATCCGCAGAGCCAGAGGGGATGCCTGGCAGCGCAGGCTGGGCAGATTCGGCGAATGAATTGGTTCAGCATGCGCAGCTTTTGTTTCGAGTTGGGGCAGCTTGATTGGCCGGCGCGCCAAAGGCCGCCAGGCCGGGCGACAATATCGAGGGCCGCTGCGGGCAGTCGCTTGCCGCGTTGGCACTCAGCCCGAAGCTGGCGCGAACGGTCGCGTTTTGCAGCAGTTCGGCGGTGGTTTGGTGCACCAGCGCATCGTCGCGCTGGCGGGCCGGGATGTTGAGATCGAAGCGATGGACGATGCGGCCCGGTTCGGCGGCCATGACCAGCACGGTATCGGCCAGACGGACGGCTTCCATCAGGTCGTGGGTGATCATCAGCACGGCCAGGCTGCGGGCGGCCTGTTCGTCGAGCAACAGGCGATGCAATTGCGCCTTGAGGCCGATATCGAGCGCCGAGAAGGGCTCGTCCATCAGCAACAGATCGGGCTCCAGAACGAGGGCACGGGCTAGGGCGGCACGGCTTTGCATGCCGCCAGAAAGCAGGTGCGGAAACTGGGCGAGCGCCAGCCGGTCGAGACCGACGGCGGCGCCAATTCGCTCGGCACTGGCCTGACGTTGATGACGACTGATACCCGCCGCCTTGAGGCCGAGGGCGATGTTGTCGCGGGTGGTTTTCCAGGGCAACAGACGCGGCTGCTGAAACATCACGGCGGGCCGGACAAAGTGGTTGTCGAGCCGGCCGCTCTGGCAGTTCAGCAGGCCGGCGCAGAGATGCAGCAAGGTGGTTTTGCCGCAACCGGAAGGGCCGACCAGCGCAAGAACCTGGCCGGCCGCAAGGGTCAGGTTGACGCCGTCGAGAACGCTTTTCAGGCCATAGGCGTGGCCGACGTCGCGCAGATTGAGCAGGGTTTTGGTCATGTCAGATATTTCAGATTCATCAACCCAACTGCCGCCAGCGCTCGACTTCGCGCTTGATCGGTTCCAGCAACAGGTATTCCACCGCCAGCAGAATGCTGACCACGGCGCAGATCCAGGCCAGCGTGGTGCTGGTGTCGAGATGCGAGCGGCTGACTGCCAGCGCGGCGCCGACGCCGTCGCTTGAGGCGAGCAGTTCGGCCATCACGACGACTTTCCACGAGGTGCCGAGGGCGGTGATCCAGGCCGGAAAGAGGTAGGAGAAAACATGCGGCAGGTAGAGGTCGAACAGCTTCATGTGCGCCGGCAGACGGAAGACGCTGGCCATGTCTTTCAACTGGTGATCCAGCGTGCGCGTGCCCTGCAAGGCGCCCATGAAAATCACCGGAAAGCAGGCGATGAAGACGGTGAAAACCGGCGTGCCGTCGCTGGAGCCGAACCACAGCATCGCCAGCACCAGCCAGGCAATCGGTGGTGTGCCGAGCAGTACGGTGACCAGCGGCCGCGACATCATCGCGGCGGTCATTGATACCCCGGCCGTCATGCCGAGCACGCTGCCGGCGGCAATCGCCAGCGCCAGCCCGCTCAAGGCCCGGCGGGCGGTAACGGCGAGTTCCGGCCAGGCCGAGCCAGCCTCGATCAGTTGGTAAAGGGTGGCGAAGGTGCTGCCCGGCGTCGGCAAAATCAGGTCGCCGTAGAGACCGTTCAGACTTTCCCAGCCGGCCATCAGCAAGAGCAGGCTGCTGATTGCACCCCAGCCGCTCCATAAGTAGGCGGGTAGCCCCTTCAGCCAGGCATTCAGGAGATTCATCGGGCGCCGTAGTAGAAACCATCGGCCGGCAGCTTGCCGCCGATCAGGGCCGGTTGCCGGGTGTGC
>JAUYQT010000096.1 GCA_030697085.1 Azonexus sp.
CGAATTGGTCAGAATCTGGGCAATGGCATCCTTGGCGGCCGGGCTTTCCTCGCGGTCATAGGCTTCACCGAGCGCCTTGATGTAATCCAGCGGATGATAGTAGCTGATGTATTGGAAAGCATCGGCGACGGACTGAATCAGGTCTTCTTGTTTGATGGCGGTCATGCACAACTCCCGATTAATGATGTTTTTGGTGTTGAAGGGCAAGGGTCTGAGTCATGGTCTTGTCGACAATAGCCATGGCCAGGGCGGAAAAAAGGAAAACAACGTGAATGATCACCTGCCCCATCAGTGTGTGCTCGGACAGGTTGGGGGCATTGATAAAGCTCTTCAGCTGGTGAATCGACGAAATGCCAATACTGGCGGTCGATAACTTGAATTTGAGAACGCCGGCATTTACGTGAGAGAGCCATTCCGGCTGGTCTGGATGGTCTGCGAGATTAAGCCGGGAGACGAAAGTTTCGTACCCGCCGATAATAACCATGACCAGCAAATTGGCGATCATTACTACGTCGATCAGGCCGAGTACGACCAGCATGACGTCGGTTTCGCTGACGTGCGTTGTCGAGAAAGCGCTCGTCACTAGATGGCTCAATTCGATCATGAACAGGTAGCAATAGACCACCTGAGCGACGATCAGTCCGATATAAAGCGGTGCTTGAATCCAGCGACTGGCAAAAATGAAAGTTTCTAATTGTTTGACTGGGAAGCTCATCGTTGGCATCGTATTTTTGGGGGAGTGCATTTTATCACGGGCCTTATCGGCCGCCGGAATATGCCGAATTGCTGCGCCGCAGCGTGATTTCGTAAGCGCTTTGTAAGATTATCAACGTCTAATGCCGCTTCAGAGCTGGCTTGGGAGTGGTTTTCCCCAAGTCTTGGCGGCTTTAAGCGTCCCGGCTTCGGGTTGGGGCAGGATCGGTTGTTCAAACATAATTGCGATGTACCGCAGAGGAGAAGAATATGTCGAATGAGTCCGTGCAGCTAATTTATCCGTCTGACGAAATCGTCAAGAACGCGGCGGTTTCCGGGATGGATGCCTACAGGGCACTGTGCGCGGAAGCTGAGGCTGACTATGAAGGTTACTGGGCAAGACATGCCCGTGATCTGGTTACCTGGAAAGAGCCGTTTACCCAGGTGCTCGATGAGTCCAATGCCCCCTTCTTCAAGTGGTTTGCTGATGGCAAACTGAACGTTTCTTACAACTGTCTCGACCGTAATGTCGATGCCGGTCTGGGCGACAAGGTCGCTATTATTTTTGAAGCCGATAACGGCGAATCCAATCAGGTTACCTACAAGGAACTGCTGGTTAAGGTCTGCAAAATGGCCAACCTGCTCCGTGCCAGGGGCGTCAAGAAGGGTGATCGCGTTGTCATTTACATGCCGATGACCATTGAAGGCGTCGTTGCCATGCAGGCTTGTGCTCGTATCGGCGCAACCCATTCCATCGTTTTCGGCGGCTTCTCCGCTCAGTCCCTGCGCGATCGTATGCACGATGCCGGCGCAGTCATGCTGCTTACATGTGATGGCCAGTTCCGCGGCGGCAAGGCCATTCCCCTGAAGCCGATTGCTGATGAAGCGTTTGCTCTGGGCGGTTGCGAGTGCGTCAAGAACGTGATCGTTTTCAAGCGTACCGGCGCCGAAGTCTCCATGACACCGGGCCGTGACGAATGGTTGCACGATGGTTTGGCCGATCAGCCGGAAACCTGCGAACCGGAATGGGTCGAAGCCGAACATCCGCTCTTCCTGCTCTATACGTCAGGCTCCACCGGCAAGCCGAAGGGAGTTCAGCACTCTACCGGCGGCTACCTCCTGCACGCCATCATGACCATGAGATACACCTTCGACATCAAACCAAGCGATGTCTTCTGGTGTACCGCCGACATCGGCTGGGTGACGGGTCATACCTATATCGCTTACGGCCCGCTAGCTTGCGGCGCGACTGAAATCGTCTTCGAAGGCGTTCCGACTTACCCGGATGCCGGTCGTTTCTGGAAGGTAATTCAGGATCACAAGGTCAGTATTTTCTACACTGCACCGACCGCTATCCGTTCGCTGATCAAGGCGGCTGATAACAACCCGACGATCCACCCGAAGAGCTACGACTTGTCGTCCTTGCGTATTCTTGGGTCAGTCGGCGAGCCGATCAATCCGGCTGCCTGGACGTGGTACTACGAAAATGTCGGCGGTAGCCGTTGCCCGATTGTTGATACCTTCTGGCAGACCGAAACTGGTGGTCACATGATCACGCCGCTGCCGGGCGCAACGCCGATGGTTCCGGGCTCCTGCACGCTGCCGTTCCCGGGCATCATCGCTGCCGTTGTTGATGAAACCGGGGCCGATGTGCCTTGGGGCCAAGGCGGTATTCTGGTTGTCAAGCGTCCGTGGCCATCGATGATCCGCACCATTTGGAATGATGACGAACGCTTCGTCAAGTCCTACTATCCGGCTGACTTTCAGGGTAAATATTACCTGGCAGGTGACGGTGCCATTCGTGACAAGGATACCGGTTATTTCACCATTACCGGCCGTATCGACGATGTGCTGAACATCTCCGGTCACCGTATGGGCACGATGGAAATCGAATCCGCGCTGGTTGCCAATCCGAAGGTTGCCGAAGCGGCCGTTGTGGGTCGTCCGGATGACCTGACCGGTGAAGCGATCGTCGCCTTCGTGGTGCTGAAAGGTGTTCGCCCGACCGGTGATGATGCCAAGAAGCTGATCAAGGAACTGCAGGATTGGGTGGGCAAGGAGATCGGTCCGATCGCCAAGCCGAAGGACATCCGTTTCGGTGACAACTTGCCGAAGACCCGTTCCGGCAAGATCATGCGTCGTTTGCTGCGTGGTCTGGCCAAGGGCGAGGAACTGACGCAAGACATGTCCACGCTGGAAAATCCGGCCATTCTGGAACAGCTCAGGGGCTAATTCCGGCACAGGCCAAGGAGGCGGCGAGCTTGCCACGCTGCCTTCCACAAACAACAGGCAAGGAGGAGACAATGGTCACCCAAAAGGTGGCCTCCCAATGTGGTCGTATCAGACTGCATGCCAACAACGGCTGGCACGCTCGCGTGTCGGCCGTTTTCTTTTTTGCGGAGGGCTTTTAAGTGAAACGAGCCAGTCCTGTTCGGCAACGACTTGGCGCCCTTGCGCTGTTCGGTGTGCCGTTACTGACCTACCCTTTGCTGAGTCTGCCCGCTGGCTCCTGGGCCGGCATTCCGGCGACTTATCTTTATTTGTTTGGCGTTTGGGCCGGCTTGATTATATTGGCCGCCTCGGTTGCCGAACGGCGGGGGAAATAAGTGATTTCCGGTTGGCTGGTTGCCGCACTATCCACCCTTTATCTTGCGGTGCTTTTTGCTGTAGCGCGATTTGGCGATGCCCGCGCCGATGCCGGCAAGTCGATTATTTCCGCCAACGTTTACGCGCTGTCGCTAGCCGTTTATTGCACCTCCTGGACTTTCTATGGCAGCGTCGGCCGCGCCACTTCCGGCGGGCTTTCCTTTCTCACCATCTACATTGGCCCAACGCTGATGCTGATGTGCGTTGGCGTCATCCTGAAGATGATCCGCATCAGCAAGGTTTATCGAATCACCTCGATCGCTGACTTCATTGCTTCCCGTTATGGCAAAAGCCAGTTATTGGCTGGCCTGGTAACAATCATCGCCGTAATCGGTGTCGTGCCCTATATTGCACTGCAACTGAAAGCTGTTGCGGCCAGTTTTAACGTGCTGTTTCAGCAGGCCGATCATGCGCTGCTCCCTTGGTGGCTTGATTCCACCTTGCTCATCGCTGCCGTCCTCGCGCTATTTACCATCCTCTTTGGCACGCGTCATCTTGATGCAACTGAACGCCATGAAGGCATGGTCGCCGCCATCGCTTTCGAATCAGTCGTCAAGCTCGTGGCCTTTATGGCCGTTGGCCTGTTCGTCACTTATGGCATGTTTGGTGGCCTCTCCGACCTTTTTCAGCGTG
>JAUYQT010000112.1 GCA_030697085.1 Azonexus sp.
GCCACCGACAAGTACGACCTGAACACCCTGCAACCGATCTACCCGCACGGCTATGCCGAACCGGAGCGCGAGCCGCGCCTGCCGCAGCAACTGGCCGAAATCATGGGCGGCCGTACGCCGCTCGATGCCGGCCGGGCCGAAATCCCCGATAGTTTGGCCACTACCGTGATCGGCGGCGCAACGGCACGGGAAATCGGCTTGCTGCGGTCAACCCGCTAAACCGGGCAAATTCGGCGATTCAGTAGCAGCGCTCCGGGCGGGTTGCATGCTGCGCCGGTCAGTATGCAAACCAGTTTTGTCGCATTGATAAGCTCTCCCAAGAGTGCTAATCTGAGTGCTTATAAATGGTCTTTGAGATTGCTATGGCACACCAAATTTTTTCTGAAACAGCGGCGAGCATTTCCGAGTTGAAACGGAACCCGATGGGCACGGTTGCTGCTGGAGAGGGGTTTCCGGTCGCCATCCTCAACAGGAACGAACCTGCCTTTTATTGCGTACCCGCCAAGGCCTTCGAGGCCATGATGGAGCGGCTTGAAGACATTGAACTCAACGCCATCGCGGATGCACGTGCCGGGCAGAAGCGGGTGAAAGTAAAGCTCGATGAACTTTGAGCTTGAGTTTCTTGAGGAAGCCCTGGCCGAATGGCAGAGGCTTGATGGCTCAATCAAGGAGCAGTTCAAGAAGAAGCTGGCCGAGCGATTGGCCTCTCCTCGCGTCCCGTCCGCGAAGCCAAGCGGATATCCCGACCGTTACAAGATCAAGCTGCGCAGCATTGGCTATCGCTTGGTCTATGAGGTCAAGGATAGCCAACTGATCGTTCTGGTTGTCGCCGTCGGAAAGCGCGACCGAAATGCTATTTACAAGGCCGCAGCGCAGCGGTAGCTGAGCCTGTCTTTCGAGTCGGAGATGGGGGGGCGCCACGAGCCGAATGGACGCCAGCCCGTCTGAAGCGCCCCCCTGCGCAGTAGCCTTTACATGCTGCGCCGATACTGGCCGCCGACTTCGTAAAGCGCCGTGCTGATCTGGCCGAGCGAACAAACCCTGACCGCATCAACCAGCACCGCAAACACGTTGCCGTTGTCGATCACCGTCTGCTTCAGCTTCTCCAGCATGGCGGGTGCGGTCGACGCGTTTTTTGCCTGAAAATCGTGCAGACGCTGGATCTGCCCCTGCTTTTCTTCTTCCGTCGAACGAGCCAGCTCGATTTCCTGCTGCGCCATCCCCTTCGGATTAAGGAAGGTGTTCACGCCGATGATCGGGTAAGAACCGTCGTGCTTCTTGTGCTCGTAATACATCGACTCTTCCTGAATCTTGCCGCGCTGGTAGCCGGTTTCCATCGCCCCCAAGACGCCGCCACGGCTGGAAATCGCTTCGAATTCCTTGAGCACGGCTTCCTCGACCAGATCGGTCAGTTCCTCGATGACGAAGGCGCCCTGATTCGGGTTCTCGTTTTTGGCGACGCCCCATTCGCGATTGATGATGAGCTGGATCGCCATCGCCCGGCGCACGCTTTCCTCGGTCGGCGTCGTGATTGCCTCGTCGTAGGCGTTGGTGTGCAGCGAGTTGCAGTTGTCGTAAATGGCGATCAGCGCCTGCAGCGTCGTGCGGATATCGTTGAAGTCCATTTCCTGAGCATGCAAGGAGCGGCCTGACGTCTGGATGTGATATTTCAGCTTTTGCGAACGCTCGTTGGCACCGTACTTGTTCTTCATCGCCACCGCCCAGATGCGGCGGGCGACGCGGCCGATTACCGAGTATTCCGGGTCCATGCCGTTGCTGAAGAAGAAGGAGAGGTTGCCGGCGAAATCGTCTATGTGCATGCCGCGCGCGAGGTAGGTTTCGACGTAGGTGAAACCGTTGGCCAGGGTGAAGGCGAGCTGGCTGATCGGGTTCGCCCCGGCT
>JAUYQT010000170.1 GCA_030697085.1 Azonexus sp.
GGGCGCGTCCCGACACCGCGCGGCTACCGGCTTTTTGTCGATAATTTGCTCACGGTCCAGCCGCTCGAAGCGCGCCAGATGGGCGCCATGGAAGAAGCGCTGCATGGCCTGCCCTCGAAACAAATTATTGCCAACGCCTCACAACTACTGTCCAGCCTGACTCATTTTGCCGGCGTCGTCATCGCGCCGCGCCGGGCAAGCAGCCGAATTCGCCAGATCGAATTCCTCAGCCTGTCAGACAAACGCATTCTGCTCATCATCGTCACCACCGATGGCGACGTACAGAACCGTATTCTGAATACCGATAAATCGTATTCACCCTCCGAACTGGTCAGTGCGGCCAATTATCTGAACCAGAATTTCGCCGGCTTCGATTTTGAACAGATTCGCCAACACCTGGCGACCGAAATTCAGCAACTACGCAATGACATCACACCACTAATGGCGCTGGCGCTGGCCGCTGGTGATGCCGCGTTATCGGAAGACAGCACGCCTTACGTCATTTCCGGTGAGCGAAATTTGCTCGATGTTGAAGAGTTGTCGTCAAACATGAAACGCCTGCGCGAGCTGTTCGATCTTTTCGATCAACGCTCCAGCCTGATCCGCCTGCTCGACGTTTCCAACCGCGCCGAAGGCGTACAGATTTATATCGGCGGCGAATCCGGCATCGCGACACTCGACGAATGCAGCGTCATCGCCGCCTCTTATACCGTCAACGGCCAGGTAGTCGGTTCAGTCGGCGTTATCGGCCCGACCCGCATGGCGTACGAACGCGTGATTCCAATTGTCGACATCACCGCCAAGCTGCTTTCCAGCGCCCTCTCACACCAAAGCATTGGTAAATAATGTCCAGCTACCTCACAGAACCGCCCTATCGACATGGCACCGCCACGTCCACTGCCGTTGTATTAGTCAATCTAGGCACGCCAGATGCGCCGACCGCACCGGCCGTCAAACGCTACCTGCGGCAATTTCTTTCTGACCCGCGCGTCGTCGAGATTCCCAAACCTATCTGGTGGCTGATTCTCAACGGCATCATCCTCAACATCCGCCCAAAAAAATCAGCTGCCAAGTACGCCACTGTCTGGATGCCGGAAGGTTCGCCGCTGCGCGTTCATACCGAATGCCAGACCAAACTGCTCAAAGGCCTGCTCGGCGAGCGCGGTCATCACCTCACCGTCACTTCTGCCATGCGCTATGGCACGCCATCCATACCGTCGGTGCTGGCGCATCTGAAGGCCGAAGGGGCAAACCGCATCCTGCTCGTGCCGATGTATCCGCAATATTCAGCCAGCACCACCGCAACCGTCGTCGACGAAGCTTGCAAATGGTTACAGCAACTACGTAACCAGCCAGAAATCCGCTACATCCGTAACTTCCATGATGACGCGGCCTACCTCGCCGCCCTTGAAGCATCTGTCCGCCGGCACTGGCAAACCATCGCCCCCCTGGGTGACCAAGACCGTCTGCTTATCAGCTTCCACGGCCTCCCCAAACGCAACCTCGATTTAGGCGACCCTTATTTCTGCGAGTGTCACAAGACGGGTCGCCTGCTCGCCGAGCGGCTCGGTTTGCAGCCCGAACAGTACAAAATCACCTTTCAATCACGCTTCGGGAAAGCCACCTGGCTGCAGCCTTACACCGCCCCAACCTTGCATGGCATGGGTGGCGAAGGCATTCGCCGGGTCGATGTCATTTGCCCCGGCTTCACCGCAGACTGCCTGGAAACGCTGGAAGAAATCGCCCAAGAGGCCCGCGATGACTTTCTCGCTGCTGGCGGCAAGGAATTCCACTACATTCCGGCGCTCAACGAAGATGGCGCATGGATCGAAGCGCTGGCCGATCTGGTTGAACGACACCTCAGCGGCTGGCCCACCAAAATCCTTGCCGACTCAGGGGCACTGGAAATCAGCGCTCACGAAGCGATCAAATTTGGCGCCCAATCTTGAAA
>JAUYQT010000202.1 GCA_030697085.1 Azonexus sp.
CATGACCACCAATGCCGGCGCGGCTGACCTGCAGAAATCGAGCATGGGCTTTACCAATGCCAAGCAGGCGGGCGACGAAATGGCGGAAATCAAACGCCTGTTCACGCCGGAATTCCGCAACCGTCTCGATGCCACGATCTCCTTCGCGCCGCTTGACCGCGACGTGATTTTGCGTGTGGTCGATAAATTCCTGATCCAGCTTGAGGAGCAGTTGCACGAGAAAAAGGTCGATGCTCACTTCACCGAGGCAATCAAGGAGATGCTGGCAGAAAAAGGTTTCGATCCACTAATGGGCGCCCGCCCGATGGCTCGCCTGATCCAGGACACCATTCGCTCCGCGCTGGCCGACGAACTATTGTTTGGCCGACTCTCCAATGGCGGCCGTGTTACGGTCGACCTCGATAAAGAGGGCAAAATCAAACTCAATTTTGAAGAAGAAAAAACTGAAGCTGTCGTTTAAACTTCGCCCTTCTCATTCCAACAAGCCATGCGATGCATGGCTTTTTTTCTGCCAGGGAGCCTGCCATGACTTTCAAAACCCCCGACCTTTGCGATGAATTCGAAGCCGATCTCGGCAAAGCCTTACGCGTTGTTGCCCCGATGTTCCAACGCTATGGTGGCAAAAGCAGTTTTTCCGGCGCCATCGTCACCTTGAAAATTTTTGAAGACAATTCTCTGGTGCGCGAAGCTTTCGCTGAAAACGGCCAGGGCAAGGTGCTGGTTATCGATGGCGGCGGATCATTGCGATGCGCCCTGGTGGGCGACCAACTCGCCATCCTGGCGCAAAAAAATGGCTGGGAAGGTGTCGTCGTTTATGGCTGCATTCGCGACTCCGGGGATATCAACGGTATCGATATCGGTGTTCGTGCCCTGAATACGCATCCACAGAAGAGCATCAAGCAGGGAGTCGGCAACCGCGATATCGCCGTCACCTTTGGCGGGGTCACCTTCAATCCCGGCGAATGGCTTTATGCGGACGAAGACGGCATTCTGGTCTCCGGCCGGTCATTGTTGCCGGATTAACCGGCCCATCCCCCGCTACCAATATGGGACAACCCTGCCCGGGTTATCCCATGTTCTCAGGCATCAAGAAACGCATTGCTGTCACAGCCAACCCGCACATTGCCCCAGTGCCGACCACCCACCATGATCGGCATGGCCATATCGCACAGCAATTCGCCGGTATCGCGAATGTAGGTCTGCAGGAGCATGGATTGGGTATTCTTTGCGGCACGCAGTTCGGTGGGCGCTTCAAATTTTCGGCACGTCCGGTTGCCGACAAGATCGTTCTCGTAATTGCCAGTCATTGGTTTTGAATACCGGCTGTTGTGCGCGGTCAGGTAACCATTGGTATCCACTGCCACGGCATAAGTGCCCCCGGCGACATTTTGCAATGCCTTGTCGAGCAAAGCCTGGCATTCGCCGATATAGGTCGATTCGTAACTAACCGAATATTTTTGCGGCTTGGTGCCCGGGATCGGCCGGTAATTCTGGTCAAAAACATTCACCCCGCGACGCGTCATGTCTTCAAGCGCGGCCTGGATGGCATCGCGGAAGCCACGCACGACGTCTACATTGTGATCAAAGGTGCCGCGCCCTATCTTGAAACGCGAAACCATCTCTTGCACACCTTCCGTCGTTACTGCCAGCGATTCCGAGGATTTTTCGGAATCAATCATTTTCCCCGACATCTCGGCAGACAGGCCATGAATCTGGGTGACGCTTTCGTGAACCTGGCCGTTGGTTGCGGTTAACTCCTCCATTGCTGAGGCAATCTGGGTCAACTGACCACCCGTTCGCTCAAAATCGCTGACCATGATCTTGAATTGATCCGAAGAACGCTCCACGACCTCACGGGTCTGGCAGATATCTTTGTTGATCATTTGATTTTCGTTCTGTGTCTCATGGACCAGATCAATCATGCCGCCAATATTGCTGCTGATGTCCTGGGTTGCGACATTGACGCGTTCGGCAAGTTTGCGCACCTCGTCCGCGACCACCGCAAAACCACGCCCCATTTCGCCAGCGCGGGCAGCCTCGATCGCGGCATTGAGCGCCAGCAGATTGGTCTGGCCGGCAATGTCCTTGATCAAACTGGCGATCTGCCGAATCCCGTCCGAACGCTGCGCCAAATGATCGACCGTGTCATTGAAACGGTTCAGTTTTTCGCTAACCAAACGCACCTTGTCGACGACCTCACCCATTTCACCTAGCGACTTCCGGGCTGTTTCGAGATTTTTTTCCGTGGAGTCAGAAATCAGCTCAGTGGAGGCGGAAACCTCCTGAATGGCCAGGGTGGC
>JAUYQT010000208.1 GCA_030697085.1 Azonexus sp.
TGATCGCCTTTGCCTCCTCGCTCGATCAAGCTGGCCCGATGGCCGCCAGTGCCGAGGATTGCGCCCTGCTGTTGAACACGATGGCCGGTTTTGACGAGCGTGATTCGACCTCGCTCGAGCGTTCGCCTGAAGATTATTCGCGTGATCTGGAAAAGCCGTTGGCCGGCTTGCGCATCGGTCTGCCGAAGGAATTCTTTGGCGAAGGTTGCGATGCCGAGGTGATGGCAGCCGTCCGTGCCGCGATTGCCGAGTATGAAAAACTGGGGGCGACCACGGTTGAGGTTTCGCTGCCCAATTCACATCTTTCCGTCCCCGCTTACTACGTTATTGCGCCGGCTGAGGCCAGTTCCAATCTGAGCCGCTTTGATGGGGTGCGCTACGGTTATCGCGCGCCGGATTACGACAGTCTCGACGATATGTACATGAAGAGTCGGGCCCAGGGTTTCGGGGCCGAGGTCAAGCGCCGCATCCTGATTGGTGCTTATGTCTTGTCGCACGGTTATTACGACGCCTACTACCTGCAGGCGCAACGCATTCGCCGCCTGATCGCCAATGATTTCGTCGAAGCCTTCAAGGTTTGCGACGTGATCATGGGTCCAACTTCACCAACGACAGCCTTCAAACTGGGTGAAAAAGCAGCCGATCCAGTGCAGATGTATCTTTCCGACATCTACACCATTGCGGTAAATCTGGCCGGTTTGCCCGGCATGTCGTTGCCTTGTGGTTTTGTCGGCGGTTTGCCGGTTGGCTTGCAGTTGATTGGCAACTACTTTGCCGAGGCGCAACTGCTCAATGTCGCACATCGCTACCAACAGGCCACCGACTGGCATCAATACCGGCCGGCCGGGCTTGAATGAGCATGTGGCGATGTTGGGCGTTAGTGCTGGTGTTGTTTGCAGCGGGCTGTGCCGAGGTTGAAAAGCAGGCCGAGGTCAAGCCGGCGCTGGAAGTCGAAGCCGTGAAGCCAGCGCCACCGAGCGAAGAGCCAAAATTCAAGAATTCGACGCTGAAATATCTGGCCAACCGCAACCTGAAACCGCAGCCAACCCGGCCGCTCAATGTTCGCTCAAAATGCTCGCATCGAGATGCTGTGGGTACGGCGACCAAGCTTGATCTCATGGTCAAGGAAGCGGTGGTCAAAACCTTTAGCGCCCAGGTAGCGATCAAGGGTTACGGCACTTGTCGTTTCAATCTGGGTGATTTTAATCAGGCGGAAAAAATGCCGCAGGCGCTGCTTAGGCACAAACGCGAACCCGGTTGTCTGGTGCGGATGTGGGAGCAGGGCGATCAAGTGACGATCGCCTTCAATAGTTGCCCAAAATCCTGCGAGCGGGATGCATTCAGTTACCTCTGGCCGATTATGGTTGAGGCAAAATCAGGGCGTTGTTTCTGAACGGATAAAGCTATGAATCAGTGGGAAGTAGTGATTGGCATTGAAACGCACGCACAACTGGCGACCGTTTCCAAAATTTTCTCCGGCGCCTCGACCGCCTTTGGCGCCGCGCCCAACACACAGGCTTGCGCGGTCGACCTCGCTTTGCCCGGTGTTTTGCCGGTTCTCAATAAAAAAGCCGTTGAGTGTGCAATCCGTTTTGGCCTGGCCATTGGTGCCAATGTGGCGGAAAAATCGGTATTCGCCCGGAAAAACTACTTTTACCCTGATCTGCCCAAGGGTTATCAGATCAGTCAGATGGATCTACCGGTCGTTGTTGGCGGCGCCATCACGTTACAGGTTGGTCAGGGTGAGAAGGCTTACGAAAAAGTCGTGCACCTGACCCGCGCCCATTTGGAAGAAGATGCCGGGAAATCGCTGCATGAAGATTTTCAGGGCAAGTCCGGCATTGATCTCAACCGGGCCGGAACGCCTTTGCTCGAAATTGTCACCGAGCCAGACATGCGCTCGTCGGAAGAAGCGGTCGCCTACGCCCGGGTGCTGCACGCGCTGGTGCGCTGGATCGGCATTTGCGATGGCAATATGCAGGAAGGCTCTTTCCGCTGCGATGCCAATGTTTCCGTCCGCCCGCGAGGGCAGGCCGAGTTGGGGACGCGCCGCGAAATCAAGAATCTCAATTCCTTCCGTTTCCTCAAGGAGGCCATTGATTACGAGATTCAGTGGCAGATCAACGAAATTGAGGAAGGCCGCAAGATTCAGCAGGCCACGGTGTTGTTCGACCCGGATAATGGCGTGACGCGCGTCATGCGGACCAAAGAAGACGCTCACGATTACCGTTATTTCCCTGATCCCGATCTTTTGCCCTTGGTCATTTCGGCCGACTGGATTGCCCGTGTTAAAAGCGAGCTGCCCGAATTGCCCCGGCAGATGCGCGATCGTTTCATCAGCGAATTTGGCCTCTCCAGTTACGATGCGACGGCGCTGACGGCAAGCCCGGAAATTGCCGATTATTTCGCGTCGACCGTAGCCATTGCCGGCAAAGCCAATGCCAAGCCCTGTGCCAACTGGGTGATGGTCGATTTGGCCGCCCGCTTGAACAAGGAAGGCAAGGAACTGGCAGAATCTCCGGTGGCAGCGGCCCAACTGGCTGGTTTGCTGCAGCGTATTGCCGACAACACCATCTCGAACAATATCGCCAAGAAAGTCTTTGAAGCGCTCTGGAATGGCGAAGGCGCGACCGCTGACGAGATTATCGAGAAGCAGGGCTTGAAGCAGATTACCGATAGCAGTGCAATTGAGTCGCTGGTTGACGACGTGCTGGCCGCGAATGCCGCCAATGTCGCCGAATTCAAGGCGGGCAAGGAAAAAGCTTTTAATGCGCTGGTCGGCCAGGTGATGAAGGCCGCCAAGGGCAAGGCCAATCCGCAACAGGTCAATGATCTGCTGCGGGAAAAGCTAACAGACTAATTAGGAACGGGTACGAAATAACTTTCCGAATTGACCGCACCCGGCCGTTTACCCTGAGCTCTTCGACCTGGCTCAAAGCCGCCTTGTCGAAGGGCATGTGGTTCGACAGGCTCACCACGAACGGGGAGGTTATTTCGCCGGTATTCCTTAGCGTATTTGGGCGCCTGATCTGGCTGCGCCGTTTGACGGCGTGGCCATCGGTGTACGCTTGGTGATTTCGTAATAGCGCTTGCGATCGGCGTCGTACTTCGCCTTGACGAGATCGAACTCACGTTTTTTCACTTCCAGCAATTCTTGCTGGATTCTGATTTCGTGCTCATGCGTCCGCAACTCTTTTACCAGCTCGGCCGGCATCGCTTTTTTTCGGTAGAACTCGGCCTCGGTCTCGGCCTTTTTGCGCCGGTTACGCGCTTCGTCGATTCTTGCCTGCGTATCCTGAAGCGCCAGTTTGACGTCTGTTTCAGCTTTGTTTTGAGCCAGGTCGATATCCTGCGGCGAAGCGTAGGTGTCAAGCAGAGCCTGGTCCTTGCGCCGCTGCTCACGGGTGGAATCCTCTTGGAGCTTTGCCCGGCGCGACTCGTTCGCCAATTCGGCTTTCTGCTCCGGGGTCAACGGTGGGCCGACTTCCTTGAGCAAATTGCCACCGCTGTCGAAAATCCGATGCGTCCGGCCGCGGCATTGATCAGGCAAAGAGTCGGCACAAATGCGGCGGCCGGAAACGGGGTCGGCGCAGCAGTAAAATTCCCCAGCCGCAGACGTGCCGTTGGCGGCAAGCGCCAGTAATAGAATGCTCAGTGGCTGCTTAAACATCAACGCCGTATTGCGCCCGATAACTCGCTACCGCTGTGCGGTGTGTGGCGAATTCCGGGTGGTGTTCGAGATAGGCCATCAGGTCGGCCAAGCCTGCTACGGCAATGACTGGAATGCCATAATCACGCTGCACCTCCTGGACGGCTGAAAGCTCGCCCAGGCCGCGTTCCTGGCGATCAAGAGCAATCAGCACGCCGGCTGGCGTGGCGCCGGCCGCCCGTATAAGTTCGACCGACTCCCGTACCGAGGTGCCGGCTGAAATCACGTCATCGACAATTAATACGCGCCCCTTGAGCGGCGCACCAACGATGCTGCCACCTTCGCCGTGGTCTTTGGCTTCCTTGCGGTTATAGGCGAATGAGAAATTCTT
>JAUYQT010000024.1 GCA_030697085.1 Azonexus sp.
TTCATCGCGGAGACGCGGGGGAGCAGAGACAACGCAGGCCAAAAGCAGGATTAAACCAACTGGCTGCTTCGCCGAAAAATATGGCTCAACCCCACCACTGCTTCAGCAGAAACTGGCCGGGAAAAATGGAAGCCCTGGACGCGCTGACAATGTCGGTCGCGCAAAAAATCTGCCTGGACAGCATTTTCAACGCCTTCAGCAACGAGTTCCAGCCCCAGCGTATGGCCCATCGAAACAATCGAGGCGACCAGCGAAGCAGCATCGACATCGGATTCCAAATCGGCCACAAAGCTCCGGTCAATTTTCAGACGATCGACCGAGAAGCGGCGCAAATAGGTGAGCGAAGAGTAGCCGGTACCGAAATCGTCGATTGCCAGCTTGATACCCATTTTTTTCAACTCGGCCAATACTTTCACCGACGAATCGGCGCTTTGCATTACCGTGCTTTCAGTGATTTCCAGCTCCAGCCGCTCGGGGGGCAAGCCGGTTTCAAGCAAAATTCTCTGTACCGTCATGGCAAAGTCAGGCTGGCAAAATTGCAAGGCCGAGATATTGACGGCAATTTCCCCCAGATCAAGCCCCGCATCCAGCCAGGCTTTTGCCTGCCGGCAGGCAGCGAGCAAAACCCAATTGCCAAGCGGCAAAATCAGGCTACAAGCTTCTGCGACCGGAATGAAATCAGTTGGGAAAATCAGCCCGTGCTGCGGATGCTGCCAGCGCACCAGCGCCTCGACGCCAACCACCTCGCCACTCACCAGATTGATCTGTGGCTGATAGTGCAGCAGCAACTGGTCATTGGCCAGGGCCTGCCAAAGTTCACTCTCGGTGCTCAGACGCTTGTTCGCTGCAGCGCTCATCGGCTCGGTAAAAAACTGGTAATTATTCCGACCATTTGCCTTGGCAAAATAGAGCGCGGTATCCGCATTACGGATCAGCATTTCGGCCGTATCGCCATCAGCCGGGTAAAGGCTGATCCCGAGTGAAGGGCTGATATGAAGCTGACGCGTATTGATTTCGCAAGGCTCTCCCACCGCCCGAAAAATTTCCTGCGCCAGTGCAACGACCGCCTCCGCTGGCGCAGGATGCGCCTGAACGATGGCAAACTCATCACCACCGAGACGAAATAACTGGGCTGACGGACCCAGATGAAGCTGCAAGCGTGCCGCCATTTGCCGCAATAACTGATCCCCGGCATGATGGCCGAGCGAGTCATTCACCGTTTTGAAATTATCAAGATCAATGATGAGCAAGGCCAGCGTTTGCCCGACCGAAGCACCCGCCGCGGCAATCTGGCTGGCGAGAAAGACGCCCAGCGCCTGCCGATTGGGCAAAGCGGTCAGCGGATCGTGATGCGCCAGATAGTCGATGCGCGTTTCCTGAGCTTTCTGAGCGCTGATGTCTGAAAACATCGCGACGAAATGAGAGGGCGGGTGTTGCTCGCTTTCACAAACACTACGCAGCCGAATCAGCGTCGGATAGATTTCGCCATCCTTTCGCCGGGCCCAAATTTCGCCCTGCCAGGCGCCCCGCTCGGCGACACCGGCCCAGGCATCAATATATGAACCCTGTTGATCGCCCCCGGGACTCAACATGTCCGGCGAACAACCCAACACGTCAGTAGCGCAATAGCCAGTAATTTGCTCAAAAGCCGGGTTGACCGCAACAATCTGCCGCGCCCCATTGGTCACCAGCATGGCTTCCGCGGTGTGCTCAAAAATATTACGCTGCAAGCAAAGTTGCGTGGCCGTCTGGCGCTGAACACGCCAAACCCAACGTGCGCTGAACAGCGCAAACAACGCAAAGATGGCGCCAATTACCAAAACGGAAAGCGTTCCCGGCGCCAGAACGGGGCTTGAGTCGGTCAACGCAGAGCCGTCGCTCAGCAGTTCCGGCCGGCTGTTCAAGACCCATAGGTCAAAACCAACAATAAACAGGAAGATTGGCGTCAGGCTCAGCGCCAATATTATGAAATGTCGGCCAAAAAAGGCCTGAGCTTGCATCAAAATTCAGTTACCGCGCCACATTAATGTGGGCGGCAGTCTACCTGAGGCGAAACAATGTTTCAGATAAAAATAACACACAGCAAAAATACACGAATGCGCAGATAGCTAATTC
>JAUYQT010000239.1 GCA_030697085.1 Azonexus sp.
CGCGCCGGTGACCTGGCGGCCATCCTGACCAATCTCGAACCGCACGACGTGCTGTTTATTGACGAAATCCATCGTTTATCACCGGTGGTTGAGGAAATTCTCTACCCGGCGCTGGAAGACTTCCAGATTGACATCATGATCGGCGAAGGCCCGGCCGCCCGTTCGGTCAAGCTCGATTTGCCACCCTTCACGCTGGTCGGCGCGACGACTCGTGCCGGCATGCTGACCAATCCGCTGCGCGACCGTTTCGGCATTGTGGCCCGGCTGGAGTTCTATACGGCAGAAGAGTTGCAAAGTATCGTCAGTCGTTCTGCGGCATTGCTCAATGTGACGATTGATCCGGCCGGTGCGCTGGAAATCGCCCGTCGTTCACGCGGTACACCGCGCATTGCCAATCGTCTGTTACGTCGGGTTCGCGACTACGCCGAAGTCAAGGCCGATGGCCAGATTACTCGCGCTGTTGCCGATGCGGCGCTGGTTATGCTCGATGTCGATTCCGCCGGCCTCGACCTGATGGACCGAAAACTGCTCTCAGCCGTCATCGAAAAATTCGGCGGTGGCCCGGTCGGGGTCGATAATCTGGCGGCGGCCATTGGTGAGGCGCGCGACACCATCGAGGATGTTCTTGAGCCTTATCTGATTCAACAAGGCTACTTGCAGCGCACCTTGCGCGGTCGTATCGCGACGCCGGCGATTTATCGCCATCTCGGGCTGGCTGAACCGGCCAGCGCGGTGGTGCGTGATCTGCTTTCTGAAACGTAACGTTGCTCGGCGTAAGTAAGCTGTTTTACCCCGCTGGGCAAGCCGTGAAGCTGTGGTTACGCAGCCAGGCAAACCCGGTTGCGGCCTTCTGATTTGGCGGAGTAAAGCGCGGTATCGGCTCGGTTGACCATCTGCTCCGTTGATTCATGGCCATCAAACTGGCAGACACCAATGCTGATCGTCAGCTTGATCGAGGGGGCGGAGGCGCACGGCGTTGAGGTTTCAATCGCCAAACACAGTTTTTCGCCAACTCGCTTGCCTTCCTCCTGCGTGCAATTCTGCAATACGATGAGAAACTCTTCGCCACCCCAGCGCACGGCAAAATCGGCATCGCGCAAGGCGCCTTTCAAATTGGCGGCGATGCTGACCAGCGCTTCGTCGCCGACCCGGTGACCGTAGCGGTCATTGATGTTCTTGAAGTGATCCACATCGGCCAGTAAGACGGTGACCGCCTGCGGTTTGCGGTGATAGCTCGCCATCAGCTTGTCGATCAAAATGCTGAATGCGTGCCGGTTGAGCAGGCCAGTCAGTTTGTCGGTCGAGGCCATTTCCTCGATCTTCGAGTGGTAACGACTGAGCGCCAGGTAGGTCAGAAAAATGACAATCAGGGTCACCATGAGGCTGATCGCCAGATTGATATAGAGCGTATTGCGTACGCCAGCCAGCGCGATATCCTCATTTTGTTCAACGAACAGATACCACTTCAATTCGGGCAGGTAGTTCACATTCAGAATGTGGTTGTCGCCCTTGTCGGTAAATTGATAAGAACCGCTGCCGGTCTTCAGAATTTGCTCGATTTGATCATTGAGCCCTGGCCGTTGGCGCAGATTGGGCCGCGCCCCGGATTGATCGCCTAACAAAACCTCCTGCCCCTGAGTGTCTACAAAGTAGATGGTGCGCTGGAATCGCTGCTGATAACTACTGATCAGGCGATAGACCGCATCGACGGTGAGTCCGATGCCGGTGGCGCCGATGTAATTCCCGGCAAAATCGAAAACGCGGTAGTTAACAAAAATGGTCAGCGCGTCCCGGTTAATCATGTCGCGGTCGACGTTGATTTCGTAGTCTTCTTTCATGTCGCGGACCCGGTAGTACCAGGTATCGCGCTGCTCCGTCGGGGTGATTTTTTTGGCAATGCCTACGCCGGCGTAGTAGTTGCCAGTCTTTTCCGAGACAAAAAAACTGCTGAAGGCACCGTTGCGAATTTTGATTTCCTCCAGGAATCGCGTCATCTCCTCAACGTCCTTTTCGCCTTTGAGGACCCAGTCGCGCAAAAAAGTATCGTGCGCCATCGTCGCTGAGATGAGGACCGGACGGACCAGATCTTTCTGGATTTCGGAATAGATGTTGCTTGAAGTCAGCGGTAAGTCCTGGCCGATGATCGCGGCCCGAATGGCCTGTTTGGAAACCATATAGCCGAGTAGTGTGGTGGCGAAAAAAGCGGCGCTGAGTAACAGGCTAAGCAGCAGGATCAAACGGTATCGACTTGCAATTTTGGGTAGGAAACTCATGGGATCAATTATGTCGTAACGAGACGTCAGGTGTCATCTTTGTCGGCGCTGGCGGATTTGTTTGCAAATGCCATAATTGACGTGGAAACAGATCGTTACAAAATATTGCTGCAACGCAAGGTAAAATTGCGCGATGAAATATGTGCCCAAACCCAACGCCTTTTCGATCCCCGTTCGTGTCTATTACGAGGATACCGATGCCGGTGGCGTTGTTTATTACGCCAACTACCTGAAATTTTTTGAGCGCTGCCGCAGTGAATGGATGCGTTTTGCCGGGCACGATCAGTCGCAGTTGGCGAGCGACGCCGGCATTGGCTTTGTTGCGCGCAAAGTGAGTTGTGAATATCTCAAGCCGGCTCGTCTCGATGACCAGTTAACCGTGGGGCTTGAGGTTGAAAAATTAACCAGGGTACGCGTTATCTTTCGTCAGCATGTGCGCTGCGCTGATCAGGAACTGGTCACTGGTACCGTTGAAATCGCCTGCGTCAACATGGCCACCATGAAGCCGGCGCCGATTCCCGAATTCCTGCATTGCAAACTGGAAGCCTTGAAATGAACGTCACCCAGGATCTTTCCATCCTCCACCTGATTCTTGACGCCAGCGCGGTCGTGCAGATCGTCATGGCGCTGCTCGCCGCTGTTTCCTGCATGTCCTGGTATTACATTTTTATGAAATGGTTTTCGGTGCGCCAGGAGCGCGCCAAGACTGAAACCTTCGAGCGTGATTTCTGGTCCGGGGGCGATCTCAACAGCCTGTTCAACAGTGCGGTGAATGATCGCCACAATGCGGGTTCCATGGAGCGCATTTTTGAGGCGGGCTTCCGCGAATTCACCAAACTCAAGGGGCAGAAAAACCTTGAGTCGAAAGACGTGGTCGACGGTTCGCGTCGCGCCATGCGCGCCACCTACCAGCGCGAAATGGATGCGCTGGATGCCCACCTGGCTTTTCTTGCTTCGGTCGGTTCGGTCTCGCCCTATGTCGGTTTGTTCGGCACGGTCTGGGGCATCATGCATGCCTTCCGCGGGCTGTCGAATGTTGGTCAGGCAACGCTTTCCGCCGTCGCTCCCGGTATTGCCGAAGCGCTCGTCGCGACGGCGATTGGCCTGTTTGCAGCGATTCCCGCCGTGCTCGCCTACAATCACTTTTCGCATGATATTGACCGTCTGTCGACGCGTTATGAGTCGTTCATGGAAGAGTTTTCCAACATTCTGCAACGGCAGATGCGTTAAGTCATGCGCCAGCGCCGCTTAAAAAACGAAATCAACGTTGTGCCCTACATCGACGTCATGTTGGTGTTGCTGGTTATTTTTATGGTGACGACGCCGATGATGACGGGTTCGGTGGAATTGCCTTCAACCGCAGCAGCGCCCGTGAAACCCGCGAAATACGTCAAGGTTCAAATTGAGAGCGATGGCGCGTTGTCGGTTTTTGATGCCAGTGGCAAGCAGAAAAAAATCAATGGCATCAAGGCGTTGAAAGGTGAGTTGGTGACGTTGGCGGTGAGTGGCGAGGAAACGCCTGTTCTAATCGCCGGCGACAAGGAAACCCAGTACAAAAACATCATTGAAGTACTGGATGAGGTCAAGCGAGCTGGCTTCCAGAAAGTTGCGCTAGAAACGGGCAGCAAATAGTCGCCATGATTCTCGAACGGCCCGAAGAACCCGGCAAAAAATACGCACTGGCGTTTACTGTCATGGTGCATGCCGGGCTGATCGCGGCGCTTTTTATGGGTGTGCAATGGAAGCGTAACCAGCCG
>JAUYQT010000245.1 GCA_030697085.1 Azonexus sp.
CGCCGCCATGGTTCGCCTGATGAAAAACACTAACTAACTGACAGATAACAATAAAAAGAAGATAGCTTGCTTAGGCATACTAAGTGCTTTGTATTATTCGTAAAAAATATAAACACTTCCAGGGAAAATCAAATGAAAAAAACCATACTCGCCAGCGGCCTCGCCGCCATGGCCTTTGCATTCGCAGCACCGGCCTCAGCCGCAGTTATTTTTACTGATGACTTCAATCGCAGCAACAACAACACGGTCGGAAATAGCTGGGTAGAAATCAACCGCAACACTGACGATGTTGCCATCACCAACAGCGCTCTCCGATTACGTGACTTCATTGCCAGTGGTTCAGGCACCGTGATAAATCCAGATGCCGCTGCCACTCAGACAATCAGCACTATTGGGTACAACAACATCACCGCCCAATTCAGCTGGGCCGCCCTCAGTGCTTCTGAAAATTCAGATTTTCTTTACGTTTCCTGGAAGCTAACTTCCGCAACGAATATAAATAGCAACTGGAATCTTCTGTTTCAAAATAACCTCGGCGATAACAGTGGCAATTTCTTCAGCGCAGCCCCTATAGGCACGCTGGCCAGCAACACGAGTATCGATTTCCGTTTCTGGACAAACGTCAATGCTAATAACGAGGGTGCGCTCATTAACTGGCTCACAATTTCTGGCGACCAGAACAACATCCCGGAACCAGCCTCACTGGCTTTGCTCGGCCTTGGTCTTCTCGGCCTGGGCGCCGCACGTCGCCGCAAGACAGCCGCCTGATCTTCCTGCACTGAAGCAAATAACACGGCGACCTTCGGGTCGCCGTTTTCATTGGCGCCTCTTTCTGTTGCACAGCCGGCGCTTGCTTGAGCTTCTTTCCAGTATCATTTGGCGGCTCAGGACAGACGACGAGGGCCGCTGCGTTGTGCCCCGCTACCTGATAAATTTACATCAACCAAGCCGGATGCCGGCAAAACCGTGATCTGATTCGTCCCTGAAGCGGAGGCTCATGACATGGGCCATGTGGATCACAAGGTGACGACGTCAATTCCCGAGAGAGATGAAAACAAAATACGCTGAAATATCTGGGGCAAATCGTAAGGCCCGAAAGTTTCACCCTGCCTACATCCGACGCTGCTTGCTGGCGGTGAGTATCGTTTTTCTAGCGAGCTGTACGACGCCACTTCCAGACAGAAATACTAACCCCGCAGCCGTTAGCGCCCCCCACAAAACAAAAATCGGCCTTGCCCTGGGTGGCGGTGCGGCGCGCGGCTTTGCCCATATCGGCGTCATCAAGATGCTCGAATCCCAAGGCATCGTGGCGGATTACGTGGTCGGCACCAGCGCCGGCGCGGTGGTCGGTTCGCTCTACGCCGCCGGCCACGACGCTTTTGCGATGCAGAAAATTGCCCAGCAGCTCGACGAAAAGCTCTTTGCCGACTGGACGCTGGGCGGACGCGGCTTCCTCAAGGGTGAAGCCTTGCAAGACTTCATCAACTTGCACCTGAACAAGCGGCCGCTGGAAAAATTGAACAAGCCGTTCGCCGCCGTCGCCACCGACCTCAATACCGGCGAACGTGTCGTTTTCCGCACTGGCGACAGCGGCATGGCGGTCCGCGCTTCCGCCGCCGTGCCCGGCGTTTTTCAGCCGACCCAGTTTCGCGGCAAGACTTATGTCGATGGCGGATTGAGCAGCCCGATTCCGGTGCAGGCGGCGCGCGACATGGGGGCGGATTTCGTCATCGCCGTCGACATCTCGGCCCGCCCGGAAGGCCAGCCGATTGACAGCCTGACGGCAGTCATCTGGCAAACCACGACCATCATGGGCGGCGCCATCGGGGCCAATGAATTGCGTGGCGCCGACATCGTCATCCGGCCAAAATTGCCCTACGTCAAATCCTGGGATTTCACCGCCCGCCATGATGCGATGCTCGAAGGCGAGCGCGCCGCGCTGGCTGCACTGCCGCAGATTCATCAAAAACTGGGCCGCTAAGCAGACTTGTAGAACGAGCTTTTTTGCGCGCCACCGGCAGCTGACCGATAGGCTAAAATGCATCAAAAGGAGGCTTTATGCCAACAATCAGCATGTTTTACGGTATTTTGGTAGCGATGATGTTTGAAGATAACCAGCGCCACAACCTGCCACACATTCATGTCAGATATTCAGGCCAGAAGGCATCTATTGCTATCGAGGACGGCGAAATACTGGCAGGAGGCATCCCGCCCAAGCAACTGAAAATGGTTCAAGCGTGGATTGAAATTCACAAGGACGAGTTGTTTGCTGATTGGGAGCTTGCTCTCGCTGGCGAGCAGCCGTACAGAATTGAGCCACTTCGATAAGGATTGCCTTATGACCCCCTTACTGGACGTAGTAAAAGTTGACGCAAAGCCCAACTACACGCTGCACCTGGAATTTGAGAACGGCGAAAAACGGGTTTTCGATATGACCCCCTTGATGGACAAAAAACCTTTTGCTCAACTAAAAGAATCTTTGCTCTTTGCGCGAGCTTTCGTTGATTACGGTACTGTCGTTTGGCCAGGCAATATCGACATCGCGCCTGAAACGCTCTACGACAGGTCTTCTCCGGCCTGAGGTTAAACATCAACCCGAGCAGATACCGGCAGCCGAGCGGCAACTCCTGGCGCTTGCCACGCACGCCGCATCTTGGCTGAGGACCAGTGCTTGATCAACATTGACCAGCAACTGCTGACTGACTTGTTGCGCATTACCGCCGTGCTGGCAGAAAAGCTCGAGAAACCTTGAACCAACCGACCATGCCCACCAGCCCGCTCCGCATTCTTTCCCTCATCCCGCCAATGACGCAACTCAACACGCCCTACCCGTCGACGGCCTATCTGACAGGTTTTCTGCGCTCACGGGGGATCGAGGCGACGCAGGACGATATCGCGCTCTAGCTGGTGCTGGAACTGTTTTCTCCGGCCGGTTTGCGCGAAATGCATGAGCGGGTGAAAGCCATGCCGCACAAAAAGCGTTCGGCCACCCTGCGTTGTTTTGACGAGCAGTTCGACCGTTATCTGGCCACCATCACCCCAGCCGTCGCCTTCCTGCAGGGCCGCGACCCGTCAATCGGCCATCGCATCTGTGGCCGCAATTTTCTGCCCGAGGGGCCGCGTTTCGAATCACTTGATGTCTTCATCGACGACGAAGGCGGCGACCCGCTGGCCTGGGCCTTTGGCTCGCTCGGCGTGCAGGACCGGGCGCGGCATCTGGCAACGCTTTACCTGAACGACGTTGCCGATGTGCTGCGTGAAGCCGTCGATTCGCGCTTCGAATTCGTCCGCTACGCCGAATCGCTGGCCCAAAGCCAAGCCAGTTTCGAGCCGATGGCCAGGGCGCTCGCCGCGCCGCCGACGCTGGTCGATAGCACGCTGCAAAATTTGACCAAAATTGCCGTCGACCGCAGCAAACCGAATCTTGTCCTGATTTCGGTGCCCTTCCCCGGCTCGGTCTATGCCGCCTTCCGCATCGCGCAGACCATCAAGGCCTACGACCCGTCCATCGTCATTGCGCTGGGCGGCGGCTATGTCAATACCGAATTACGCGAACTGAAGGAAGCGCGGGTTTTCGATTATTTCGATTTCGTCATGCTGGATGACGGCGAGCAGCCTATTCTTGCCCTGCTCGAACATCTCGACGGCAAGCGGCCACGGCTCAATCTGGTCCGCACCTTCACCCGCGTCGAGGGCGCTGTCCGTTATTTCAACAACTCTGAGCCGGATGTGCCTTTTGCCGAAGTCGGCACGCCCACCTGGGATGGCCTGCCGCTCGACCAATATCTGTCGCTACTCGACATGCTGAATCCGATGCATCGGCTATGGTCGGACGGGCGCTGGAACAAGCTGACGGTGGCGCACGGCTGCTACTGGAAGAAGTGCAGCTTCTGCGATGTCAGCCTCGACTACATCGGCCGCTATGACGGCGCCCCGGCCGAATTGCTGGTCGACCGCATCGAGGAAATCATCGCCGAAACCGGCCAGACCGGCTTCCACTTCGTCGACGAAGCGGCGCCCCCGAAAGCGCTCAAATCGCTGGCCGACGAATTGCAAAAGCGCAACCGCGCCATTTCCTGGTGGGGCAACATCCGTTTCGAAAAATCATTCACGCCGGAACTATGCAACCAGTTGGCGGATAGCGGCTGCATCGCCATTTCCGGCGGTCTGGAAGTCGCCTCGGATCGCCTGCTCAAGCTGATGAAAAAAGGCGTGTCAGTCGACCAGGTCGCCCGCGTCACCCGCGCCTTCAGCGATGCCGGCATTCTCGTCCATGCCTACCTGATGTACGGCTTCCCGACGCAA
>JAUYQT010000275.1 GCA_030697085.1 Azonexus sp.
CTTGATGAGGCGATGGAAAATGACAAGCAAGTGTTCCTGGTGGCGCAAAAAGACGCCAGCGTTGATGAGCCTGAGAGCAAAGATATTTATGCTGTGGGTGCCGTAGCCACTATTTTGCAGATGCTGAAACTACCCGACGGCACCGTCAAGGTATTAGTCGAAGGCACTCAGCGCGCACGTGTTGAAGCCATCGAAGTACAGTCTTCAGTTTTTATGGCAACTGCCACCCCGTTGCCGCAACCGGGAGTTGAAGATCATGAAATTGAAGCCATGCGCCGCGCGGTGGTCGCGCAGTTCGACCAGTTCGTCAAACTGAATAAAAAAATCCCGCCGGAAGTGCTCTCTTCAATCGCCGGTATTGAAGATGCCGGTCGTCTGGCTGACACCATTGCCGCTCACCTGCCGCTCAAGTTAGAGCAGAAGCAGGAAGTGCTGGAGATGGAAAATATCCGTGACCGTATTGACCGCCTGCTCTCGCAACTGGAATCGGAAATCGACATCCTTCAGGTCGAAAAACGCATTCGTGGTCGCGTCAAGCGCCAGATGGAAAAGAGTCAGCGCGAGTACTACCTGAATGAGCAAGTCAAGGCCATCCAGAAGGAACTCGGCGAAGGCGAAGAAGGGGCCGACCTCGACGAACTGGACAAGAAGATCAAAGCCGCCGGCATGAGCAAGGAAGGCTTGGCCAAAGCGCAAAGCGAATTGAAAAAATTGCGTTTGATGTCGCCGATGTCGGCCGAAGCCACAGTCGTGCGGAATTTTATTGAAACCTTAGTCGGCCTGCCATGGCGCAAAAAGACCCGAATCAGCAAGGACCTGCGCGAAGCGAGCAAAATACTAGATGCTGACCACTTCGGCCTCGACAAGGTAAAAGAACGCATTCTGGAATATCTTGCTGTGCAACAACGCGTTGATAAAGTAAAAGCCCCTATTCTTTGCCTGGTTGGCCCTCCTGGCGTGGGCAAGACCTCGCTTGGTCAGTCCATTGCCAAGGCAACCAACCGCAAATTCGTCCGCATGGCGCTGGGCGGCGTCCGTGATGAAGCCGAGATTCGTGGCCACCGTCGGACCTATATTGGCTCGATGCCTGGCAAGATTTTGCAGAGCTTGACTAAATCAGGAGTACGTAATCCTCTCTTCCTGCTCGACGAAGTGGACAAACTCGGCCAGGATTTCCGCGGCGACCCCTCATCGGCCTTGCTCGAAGTGCTTGATCCAGAACAAAACAATACTTTCCAGGATCAT
>JAUYQT010000329.1 GCA_030697085.1 Azonexus sp.
GTTCGGACTTGTAATGGCCGAGCACGTAGGAGCGCAGCGAACGCTCTTTCGCATCCGCCCCCGCCGCCTTGTTGTAGGCAATGCGCTGGGCGGGAACGAGCAGGGTGGTGACGGCATCGACCAGGGTTGATTTGCCCGAGCCAATGTCGCCGGTGAGCAAGGCGTTTTTGCCATCGAGCTGCATTGTCCATACGCGCTTGTCGAAGGTGCCCCAGTTGAGCACTTCCAGCCGGTGCAGGCGGAAGCCGGAGAGCGTGTCGTCGGCGATGAAATCGAAGCCGAGGTTTTGCGGCGTAGTTTGATTCATGGCGTCAACCTTGCCGGGTCAGAATGTGCTTGATGGCCGTGGCGTAGGGGAGGTGGGCGGTAGCGGTGATTTCCTGTTGCAGCAGTGGCATCCATTCATCCTCGGAGAAATGTTGGGCCATTTCCGCGAAGGTTTCGGCGGTCTGGATATATCCGGCAATTTCGCGGTGCCGGGTTTGCTGCAAGGGCTGGTCAAGGTTGAATATGCGGATGGTTTGTTCTGCCCGTTGCTGCTCCGCTGCGGAGAGGTTTTTGCGTGGGCTGATGCTGCCATCCGGTGAAAACACCAGGTAGCGCTCGGGGTCTTCAATATCCGGTTTGATCAAGACTTCAGGTGAGTAGGTACCGCAATGATCCTTGTGTGTGCCACAGGATTCCTTGCGATTGCAGGAGCCAAAGAGATTCGACCAAAGAAAGCTGCCTTGAGGGTAAATGTGCGCGGCTTTCTGGCGAAAGTGCTCGATATGCCGGTTGCTTTCAATCATGGAACCTTCGCAATAGGCACACCGCTGGCCTTGCATCGCTTCCAACGCTGACCAGATCGAAGTTTTTTCAGTGCCGGTTACATCGGCCCAATTCTGTGTGCCATGTTTGTATTTTTTCAGGCAGCCCGGTGCCTGACCGCGTTGAAGCTGGTGCATCTATTCCTCGCCTTCCGCTTTATTCGGTAGGTGGTCAGGTTTGAATGTCGGTAGTGGCAACTTTTGCTTGAAGGCTTGCAGACGGATCATCCGTTCGCATTCACGGATGACCGGGTGGTTGGCAGCAAAGTGTGCTTCGAGTTTTGTTCGCAAAGCTTGCCCATCGCTGTTCTCATGCAGGCCTTGCTGGATCAGCGCGTGGTATTCGGAAACCATCCTGGCTTCAGGTATGTCCGGTATTGGATTAACGTCCATGATCTCGGCAAGCAGGTCAGAACTGGCGACGCCACGGGTTTGCCGGGTAATATTTTCGACGTTGATGCAGAGCTTTCCGTTTTCGTCGCTTGTCTGTTTCAGTTTGCGGATGCTGGAGGCGTCTACGCTGGCTAGCACCTGCGGGCTGTGGGTGGTGACGATAAATTGTGTTGCCGGGAAAGCGTGCATCAGGTCGTTCAATACTCGTTGCTGCCAGGCGGGGTGCAGGTGCAGGTCAATTTCATCGACGAGCATGATGGCTGGGGCAATCATCGGTGCGGCTTCGGGTAGTTTGTCACTTTCGTAGAAAGGCCAGCCCAAAGACTTGATTTCGGTAATGCTTGCTTCAAGCGTTTCAAAGCGCAGGTAATCCATCTGGCTGTTGGCCAGTGCCAATCGGCGGGCAAAGTCCATCGCCAAGGCCAGCATGCTCTGGTAGCCCTGGCTAAGTTGATTGACCTGCAAAGGAGCTCCACCATCAACTGGTTCGACGACGAATTTGTGTTCCCGATTGAAGTAAGGATTTTGATAAGTTCCACCAAGCAAAGTATTGATTGCCGCCCGGACGGCATCAAGGGCCGGTGAAAAAATTAGATCTTCCTGTGGAGCACCCCTGTTGGCGCGTAGTTCGGCTGCTTCTTCAAGATCGAACCATTTGAGCATTTCCTTGAAGTTGCTCATTGAGTCGAGCGCGCCAATCAGTGCCGCGGCTGGATGTGCGTAGTTCTCCTTGCTTTCTCGCAGTCGCTCGGGAACTTCGATATAGCCGCGTCTGGCACCGTAATAGGCGAGTACCGGGGTAAGCAAGGGGGTTGTTGATTTATAGCTATCGTTAATTGCCTGCAAGTGTTTCTTCAACCCGGCCTGACCGTGTTTTTGTCGAGGCTCCTTGTCAGGAGCCGATGGGCGCCAGTTATCCCAGATCAGACCATCGACGGTCTCGGCAATGAGCTGGACGTAGTCAGCGCTTCCCCAGCTTTCCTTGCCACGTTTTTTCCCCCAGGTTTCGATACGGAAATCTGCATCTGTGATGCCACGTCCGACCAGTCGTTGATTGGCCGAGGAAAGGTAGGTCAGTACAGGGGAAAGTGCGGTGGCGATGCCATCAAGGACGGCTGTCTTGCCTGCACCATTTGTACCGACGAGCACCGTCAAGCGCGGGTGCAGTTCAATTTCCAGTGCTTCAAAACAACGGAAATTATTCAGCGTGATTTTTTTTAGACGCATGGGGCGTGGCTCCATTGCCGGGGTTTGTATAGATCAAAATATATTTGCGTTTGATTACGGGTCGCGGATTCAGTGTTTCGCAGCGGATTTTCAAAGCTTGTAATTTTGGCCCATTTTTTGATGCCGCCCATGAATTTCTGATGGGGTTGAAATGACTTCGTGGGCAATTGAAAAAACGCCAGCTGATTATGCATATTCGTCTTGATCGCCTTTGTTTTCATCACCATTCAGTTGCGCTTGATAGGTGGCGAGACGGCCATCCAAATCAGCCAGCCATTGCGCGTCGACAAAGGCTTTGAGAATGCGCCGCACTTCAAAATTTGCCCCGTTTGTGCCGTTGACCGTAGCATTTGATTTCAAGCGGCGAAGAAATCCCAGTTCAACAATCTTGTTGAGCTGCGTGTCGATCTGGTCGATCAATTTGGCTTCATTGCTGCTCTCCGGCAGAAAAACCCGCACCAGTTCGACGATTTCATCGCGGGACAAAATCAGCCGGGTGGCGTCGCCGCTGGCGTCGAACTCGGCCAGTTTTTTGCGCAA
>JAUYQT010000338.1 GCA_030697085.1 Azonexus sp.
AAAAGGAAGTCACCGAAGCGGTCAAACGCAATTTCTCGGCTACCGCCCCCCTCACCGACTTTGCGTTGCCCGCCAACGGCCCGCTGTCTTCCCGCTTCGGCCTGCGCCGCATTTTCAACGGCCTGCCGCGCAACCCGCACGCCGGGCTGGATGTGGCAGTCGGCACCGGCGCACCGATCAAGGCGCCGGCCGATGGCGTGGTGACCAATACTGGCGACTATTTCTTCAATGGCAACACCGTTTTCATCGACCACGGCCAGGGGCTGATCAGCGCTTACATGCACCTGTCGCGCATCGACGTTCGCCACGGTCAACCGGTAAAAAAGGGCGAAATCCTCGGCGCAGTCGGCGCCACCGGCCGCGTCACCGGCCCGCACCTGCATTGGGCGGTTATCCTCAACAACACGCCGGTCGACCCTGAGCTATTCCTGAGCCGGCCGTAAAACCAAGAAGGGGACAGGGTTACCCCGATCCCCCTCTCACACCACCGGACCTGCGCTTCCGCATCCGGCAGCTCATCAAAAATACTAGAAGCAGCGCTGAGTATCCAGCGACAAAATCAAGCCCGGTCCGTCAAAACAGCGCTTTGAATAGGCCACGTTCATTTGGCTCCTGCCGGCACTCCACCAAGCTGTTTGCCGATTTCCATGCTCGCGCCTCATCAGGCTTTGCGCTTGTAATCGCTTGAGCCCAAGTCGAACGAGCCGGAAAAGCAGAGGACCGCAAAGACGCAGAGGCAACAAAGAGAAGATCAAAATTGCGCCCTGCCGGACGACCACAAAAAGGCCCGGCAGAACTGCGCCGGGCCTTTTTGTGCAAGCGCCAGAGTTATTTTTTGGCTGGCGTTGGCGCTGCTACAGGTGCTACCACCACGGGTGCAGCAGCAGGGGCCGGCGGCAAAATCGGCGTCGGCGTGACGGTGATGCCCTTGGCCTTCTGTTCCTTGATGTATTTCTCGGCGACCCGATCCTGGGTCTTGCCCAATAACTCGGTTTCGGCCTTGGCCTTTTCTGCGGCGACGACCTTGGCTTCTGCGGCCTTGGCCTGCGCTTCCTCGGAGGGCGCCGGCAGTTTGGCCCAGGCGCCGGACATGGCTACGGTCAACGCCAAAAACAGGGCAAATTTGCTTTTTTTCATCTTCGTATTCTCCCTTTAACCTTGCGGGTGGCCGGATTTGCCGGCTTTGACATCGTTGAACCATTCGGCGTGGTGCTCGCGAGCCCAGGTTTCATCGACATAACCAGTCTTCATCGAATCCAGCGCCCCATGCACACCGATCGTGCCCATGTAGATGTGGCCGAAAGCAAGCACCAGCATGGCGATGGCCGCAATGGCATGGACCAGACTGGCCAGTTGCATGTCGGCCCGTACCTGCCCGAAATTCGGGAAATCCAGCACTAGACCGGAGACGGCAACCGTTAGCCCGAGAAGGGTGACTCCAATCCAGAACCAGGTCTTTTCGCCGAAATTGAAGCGCCCGGAAGGCACATGTTCGCCGGTAAGCAGGCCCCCCGCTTTTTTGATCCACAAAGCATCAATGTTTTGCCAGACGTTGTCGCGCGCCCAGATGACGATCATGGCCAGCGTCGAAACGGCAAACAGCGGCCCGATGAAGTTGTGCAGGTTTTTACCGAGCACCATCAGGTAGCCGAACAGGCTGTGGCCGATGATCGGCATTAGCACATGCTTGCCGAAAAGAATGGCCAGACCGGTGGCCGCCAGCACCAGGAAAGTGCCTGCCGTGATCCAGTGAATCACCCGTTCATAACGCGGGAAACGCTGGATCAGCTTGCCGGTCATCGGATCGTGATTAGTCAGCGGCCCCTTGATCTTGTAGAAAACAAGGATGGCTGCCGCAACCAGCACGACTAGCCAACCGCCGTACAGGGTCACGGAACCATTGCGCAAATGCCGCCAGGCATCGCCGCCGGTCTGGATCAGCACGCCCGCCTCATTGGCCGGATTGTTGGTGAAATGCGCCTTGTCCTGGCGCACCTCACGCCACATCGGTGCGTTGTTGCCGGGCTGGGTCTGCTGCCGTTCGGCCTGAGCCTGGGCTGGCGGCAGAGCGTCGGCCGCACGCAGCGGCAGGCTCCAGGCCAGCATCAGGCAGGCGGCGATCAGCCAGCGCCCGAGCAGCGAAACATAGTTTGAAGTCGTCATCGTCAACTCCTCAATGAGTCCGCTTGTACTCGTTTTGCGACTGCGCCCGATTCGCCAGGGCAGCCTCCCAGGCCTGCTTGTTGCCAGCGAACTGGCCGGCTTCCCAGGGCCGGGTATCCGACTTGCCCTGGTAGCTGCCCGGCTTATAGTTGGCCACTTGCGAATACTCACCGCAGGCCGAAAGACCCAGGGCGAATGCTGCGACCATAAAAACAACGGCTGGCCCTCGGGTCAACCGCAAAAAAGCTGCGTTTTTCATTTTCCGCCCTCCTGCTTCTGTTCGCGGGCACGCTCTTGCGTCCGCTCCTGCGTCTGCTCCGGCTTGCCATAAGCCGTCGTCCAGCCCCAGGCCGCATCGCCGGCCTTGCCGCGACGCAAGGCACGGTCACGGAAGATGTCGGAAACAACGGTCGCGTCACCGGCGAGCAATGCCTTGGTCGAGCACATTTCGGCACAGGCCGGCAATTTGCCTTCGGAGATACGGTTGCGGCCGTATTTCTCGAACTCTTCCTTGCTGCCATTCTCTTCCGGGCCACCGGCGCAGAAGGTGCACTTGTCCATCTTGCCGCGTGCGCCAAAAGCCGCCGGGCCGTTCGGGAACTGCGGTGCACCAAACGGGCAGGCAAAAAAGCAGTAACCGCAACCGATGCAGGCATCCTTGTTATGCAACACAACGCCTTCGTCGGTCTTGTAGAAACAGTCGGTCGGGCAGACCGCCATGCACGGTGCATCCGAGCAATGCATGCAGGACACCGAGATCGATTTCTCGCCCGGCACCCCATCGTTAACCGTGACAACGCGGCGGCGATTAACCCCCCACGGCACTTCGTGTTCGTTTTTACAGGCGGTGACACAACCGTTGCATTCGATGCAACGTTCCGAATCACACAGGAATTTCATGCGTGCCATTGTTATTCTCCTTTAAGCCTTGGTGACACGGCAGAGCGTGGTTTTAGTTTCCTGCATCATGGTGACCGAGTCGTAACCGTAGGTCGTGCCCTGATTGACCGATTCGCCCCGCACAATCGGCGCTGCGCCTTCCGGGTAGAACTCAAGCATGTCCTTGCCCTGCCACCAGCCGGAAAAATGGAACGGCAGGAAGACGGTGCCTGGTGCGACACGCTCAGTGACCTGGGCGCGCAGCTTCATCCGGCCCTTGCTCGGCGTTTCGACCCACATATATTCGCCATTGCGCACACCGGCGTTGTTGGCATCCTTCGGATTCACTTCGGCGAACATTTCCTGCTGCAGCTCGGCCAGCCACGGGTTGGAACGGGTTTCCTCGCCACCGCCTTCGTACTCGACCAGCCGGCCGGAAGTCATGACGATCGGGAATTCCTTGGAGATATCCTTGACCTTGTCCTGCAGCGACTTGAACAGCGTCGGCAGACGCCAGAAGACCTTCTTGTCAGCCGGTTGCGGGTATTGCTCGACCAGATCCGGGCGCGGGGAATACATCGGTTCGCGGTGCAAGGGCACCGGGTCCGGGAAATTCCAGACCACGGCACGCGCCTTGGCGTTGCCGAACGGATGGCAGCCATGCACCTTCATGACGACACGGATGATGCCGCCGGAGGAGTCCGTCTTCCAGTTCTTGCCCTCGGGCTTCTTCTTCTCGTCCTCGGTCAACTCGTCCCACCTGCCGAGCTTCTTCAGCAGCACATGGTCGAATTCGGGATACCCCATTTGCAGATCGGCACCCTTGGAGGCGGAGCCGTCTTCGGCCAACAGCGAAACGCCATCCTTCTCGACGCCAAAGTTGGCGCGGAAGTTGCCGCCGCCATCCATCACGTGCTTCGAGGTGTCGTACAGATTGGGCGTGCCGGGATGCTTCATTTCCGGCGTGCCGTAGCACGGCCAGGGCAAACCGAAATAGTCGCCATCGCAGGGGCCGCCGTTGGCGCGCAAGGTCTTGACGTCGAAGGTGTGCATGTTTTTCATGTGCAGCTTCAGGCGTTCCGGCGACTGGCCGGTGTAGCCGATGGTCCAGCACCCCTTGTTGATTTCGCGCAGGATATCCTCGATATTCGGCTCATCCCAGCCCTGCTTGTCCTTCTCGACCTTGATGTTCTTGCAGAACTCCTTCTCGAAGCCGAATTTCTTGGCGAAGGCGTACATGATGGTGTGGTCGGGCTTCGATTCAAACAGCGGCTCGATAACCTTCTCGCGCCACTGGATCGAGCGGTTCGAGGCGGTTGCCGAACCCACCGTTTCAAACTGCGTGCAGGCCGGCAGCAGATAGACGCCGTCCTTGCGCATCATCGCCGACATCGCGGCGGTGGCCGATGGATAGGGGTCGATGACAACCAGCAGATCGAGCTTCTTCATCGCCTCGACCATTTCCAGGCCACGCGTCTGGCTGTTCGGCGCCATGCCCCAGTACACCACGGAACGCAGGTTGGAATCCTGGTCGATGTTCTCGTTCTTCTCCAGCACGCCGTCGATCCAGCGCGAGACCGTGATGCCGGATTTCTCCATCATCACCTGCGAGGCGAATTGCTTCTTCACCCACTCGTAATCAACGCCCCACACTGCGCACCAGTGTTTCCACGAACCGGCGGCGAGGCCGTAGTAGCCGGGCAGCGAATCCGGATTCGGGCCGACGTCGGTCGCCCCTTGAACATTATCGTGACCGCGAAAAATATTGGTGCCGCCGCCGGAAACGCCGACATTGCCGAGCACCAGCTGCAGGATGCACATGGCGCGGACGTTGGCGTTGCCGACCGTATGCTGGGTCTGCCCCATGCACCAGACGACGGTGGACGGCTTGTTGTTGGCCAGCATGTCGGCAATCCGCAACACTTCGGCTTCGGGAATGCCGGTGACGTCCTGGACCTTGTCCGGCGTCCATTTCATCACTTCTTCCTTCACCTTCTCGATGCCGTGCACGCGGGCCTTGAGGTATTCCTTGTCCTCCCAGCCGTTCTTGAAGATGTGATAAAGCATGCCCCATATGAAGGGAATGTCGGTACCGGAACGGATACGCGAGAAGTAATCGGCCTTGGCGGCAGTGCGCGTGAAGCGCGGATCGACGACCGCCATCTTGCAGCCGTTTTCCTTGGCGTGCAGCATGTGCAACATCGACACCGGGTGCGCTTCGGCGGCGTTGGAACCGATGTACAAGGCAGCCTTGGAAAACTGCATGTCGTTGTACGAATTGGTCATCGCGCCATAGCCCCAGGTATTGGCGACGCCGGCAACCGTGGTTGAGTGGCAGACGCGGGCCTGGTGGTCCATGTTGTTGGTGCCGAAGAAGGACACGAACTTGCGGAACATGTAAGCCTGCTCGTTACTGTGCTTCGACGAGCCGACCCAGTAGGTCGCATCCGGGCTGCTTTCCTTGCGGATGGCGAGCAGCTTGTCGCCGATTTCGTTGAGCGCCGTCTCCCAGCTGATCTTCTTGTACTTGCCGTCAACCAGCTTCATCGGATACTTCAGGCGATGTTCGCCGTGGCCGTGTTCACGCACCGAAGCACCCTTGGCGCAGTGCGCGCCGAGGTTGATCGGCGAATCGAAAACCGGCTCCTGACGCACCCAGACGCCGTTTTCAACGACAGCATCGACGGCACAGCCGACCGAGCAGTGGGTACAAATGGTGCGCTTGACCTCGACGCCGGTTTTCTCCTTGGCGACATCGGCCGCTTCGGCCGAACCGATCATGTTGTAGGGCAACTGGGTGGCCATCGCGCCACCACCGGCGACCAGGCCGGAACGCTTGAGGAAGGTCCGGCGATCCATCGTTGTCGCCAGAATGTTGTTTGCTGCGGTCGACGCCGAATTTGCGCCGAAATTAGCGGCCGGATTTGCGGCCAAAACAACGCCTGCTTCAGGCTTGGCCGAGGAATGTGCTTTTGATTTTCTGATCAGCATGATTTGGCTCCGCTCAAACCCGCGCCGTGCGGTAGTAATTGCTGATGTGCGGGGTTTCTTCGTAACTACCCGTTTTTTCCTCAGCCGAAACGGTGGTCAGCGGTTTGGCCGCCTCCTTGCCAACGCCGCTGGCGACCAGTGCCACGGCGCCAGCGCTACCGACTCCGGCAGCCAGCAGAAAGCCACGACGCTTGAGGTTTTTTGGTTGTTGATCTTGCATTTTCCCCTCCTCCACAAAACTAAAGCATGTCGAACGCGAGGCGCTCGATCTCGAAATAGGCGCGTACCAAAGCCGCAGTACGCGGATAAAAGCGGGCCTCGGGTGCCCCCTCAAGGGCGTCGCACAGGGCTTCGAACCACGGCGCAATGTGCCGGGTGAAAAAAAGTTGCTGGCGGGCCAGACCCGCAGCATCCGGGCCGGTGACAATCAGGTGGCGCATGACATCGCACAATGCCGCGATGTGGTCTTCCGATTCGGTAATGCCCAGACGACGGCCAAGGCCGAGTTCGGCCAGATCGTGGCGCAACTCGACAACCGGCTCTTCCATCAGGAAACCGGCGATGTAGAAGGAGCCAAAGAGCATCACTTCCGGCCGGCCGATGGTCAGGAAAATACGCGTGTATTCTTCCTCGACCGCCTCGGCACTGACACTTTTCGCCGCATCGCCGAGCACCAGCCAGGCCTGACCCAGCGCGCTATCGACACTGCCCCAGGCACCCGCCATTGCCGACAGTTTTTGCAAAAAATCGGCATCCGGGGCGCGGGAAAACAGCCGCGACAACACGGCGTAATGCTCGGCCCGGGCGCGGTCTTCCTCGCCCAGCACTGGCGCGGTACTTGTTTTTTCAGTCGCGCGTTCCATGACTGCACTCATTCCGTCATCTCCCAGGCTTTCGTGCTTTTCTCGTTGTTGATCAAATCAATCACCCGGCAATCGCCGCACATGCTCAGGCGCGCCAGGGCTTCCGGCGTGGCGAACATGCTGTGGCCGGACAGTTTCGAAATCATGTTGAGGATGGTCGGCGCCGCCCCCATCGCCTTGCCGCAGGCGGTGCAGCAGAAAATCTCGGCTTCCTTGAGCAGACGTTCGGCCCGGCGTTCCTTGAGCAACAGGCGCGGCGCCAGCGTGATCGCCTGTTCCGGACAGGTATTGACGCACAGGCCGCACTGCAGGCAATTGCGTTCGAGGAAGGAAAGGCGCGGCGCATCGGCCGCCGCTTTCAAGGCCCCGGCCGGACAGGCGCTGGTGCACGACATGCACAAGGTGCAGGCGTCGCTGACAACGACGTTGCCGAAGGGCGCCCCGGCGGCAAGTTCAATGAACTCGGGCGCGGCCGGCGCATTTTTTTGCAGATGATCGATGACGAATTCAAGCGTCGTCCGCTTGTCGGCCACCAGCCGGAATTCGCCCACGGGCACGGCGGCCGGCACCGCCCAGGCCGCGAGTTCAGCCAGCCAGTTGCCACTTTCGCCATCGACGATGCGCAAATATTCGCCGGCAAAACCAAGGCCATTCAATATGCTTTGGCCCAGCCCAGCCTGCTTTTGCAGCGGCGCCAGATCGTGCGAACCGGCGCCGAGCACGGCCACCTGCGCGGCGCCCAGCGTCACCGCACCCAGCAGCACATCCAGCCCGACGGCATCAGCGCTCCAGATTTCGACCGGAATGACATTGACCGGCAGGACCTTGCCAGCGCGCTTCAAGGCGGCCAACTGCTTGCGACCGGCCTCGGCGGAATGAAAGAGCAGACAGGCATTGACGCCACCGGCTTCACGGTAGGCCTTGAGTTGCACCTTGATTGCCAGACCAACATCGGCAACGCGCGGGAACTGGTAGGCCAGCGCGCCGGACGGGCAAACCGTGGTGCAGGTACCGCAGCCCTGACAGAGATAGGGATCAAGCTTGATCTTGTCGCCGGCGCTGACGATGGCCTCGGTCGCACAGACCTCGATGCAGTTGCTGCAACCCTCTTTTTTCGAGCGGCTATGGGCACACAGGCGATCATTGACGGCAACGTAACGCGGTTTCTCGAACTCGCCGTCGAAGCCAAGCAGTTCAATTGCGGCCAGCGCCTGATCGAGCGGGTCGCGGCCCGGCGCCTGATAGCCTTCAGGCAGTTCGACACGATTGAGCAAGGCTTGCGGCGAAAGATCGAGGACTACGTCAAACGTCGCCTTCTTTGTTCCTTCAAGGGCTTGCCAGTAAAGCTCGAAGGCGCCGAGATGGCCACTCAGTTGCACCTGGTTGCCGAATTCGAGGGCGAAATTCTCGGTGTCTGGGCGGTCCACCGAGGCCTGCGCTTCACCCAGCGCCAGCACTGTCACCTCGCGCTGCCCGGCCAGCCGTTCGGCCCAGCCCAGCGCAACCTCGAGCTCGCCAATGATGAGCAAATGGCCATTGGCCAGCATGCTGATTGCCGGCACCGGTTCGGGTGCGGGGAGGTCGGCCAGAGCAGCCAATGCCGCAGCCAGGAAGGGGTTTTCGGAGGATTGCAAAGCGTTGGCAGAAGTAGCGTTCAAGGGGCGGTCCTCAAAATATTCTGAACTTACTTGCAGACTTCATGCCATTCGCTGCAAGCCTCGCTTAAAAACCCTCACTTTTTTCTAAAAAACACCGCCAAGATACTGATTATTTTCAGCTAATGTTTTAGCCGCAGGCTAAAACCTGCTCGCACTTGTCATTGATCGCCGTGGCCGGCCATTTCGGCCGATGGCACGACTGGGACATTTTGTCTTTCGCCAGTCAAAATGTCGCAATTGCCCGCGGTTTCCGCCGACTCAGGCACGTCCGCCACGGCCGACTCGTCCTCTGGTGAAGCCTCGTCAAAAACGCGCATCTGGTTCAAGGTCGCCAGCATTTCAGCCGGAATCGGCTCACTGATCGAGTAATCGTCGATGTAGATATCGAGCCCGTCCATCACGTTGAAATGTGGGTCGGCGAACAGCGTTTTCATCGCCTTGCGACGAATTTCCTCACTGATTTCCTGACGCATAAACTGGCCGAAATCGCTGTCGGCGGTGAGATTGGCCAACAAGGCCTCGGCATCAGGGATTTCTGCGGTCGACGCCGTTTCGGCGACTTTTTTCAGTCGCGACCAGCGTTCGAGAAAGCCGCCAGCGCTCATCGCGGCGGCTTTCCGGCAAACGGGTCATTACGCTTCACCTTGTGGCGCACCGCCGGCTTGTAGTGCGTGTTGACGAAATCGCCCAGCCAGTCGGCAATCTCCGGCGGCATCGGCACACCATCGCACTGCTCGCCGGAATCCAGCCAGCGCGCCGCCTCGCCATAGCTCAGGGTGACTTCGATCGGCTTGGCAAAATCACCGTCAGCGCCCTGCTCCATCCGCCACATGACGAAAACGCGAGGTTCGGGCGAGGTCAGGTTGAGATGATAGTTATCGACCTCGTCGCGAAACAGTTGCAGCGGGAAATGCCCAGCCAGAAAGTGTTCGCGCTGCTCGTCAGCAAAAATCCGCTGTGGCGGCGCGTCGACCGCAGCATCGAAGGCGGGAATGACGCCGATCGCCTCCCACTTTTCGCTCACCCAGCGGTTGTCAAGGCGGGCTTTTTCGACGATGACAGCAACAGGAAACTGTTTCATGGCTCAACTCGGAAATACTGTTTTTTCAGCATAGCCCAAGTTTGCCGCGTGTTACCAGTTCACCCGGCATTCGGCCGGTGCATCTTCTGTTTCGTCGGAGCGAGGCAATGCTTTTACGGCACTTACCGATGATGGACTAAAAAGTGCCCTGAAAAGTCAGTAGGGCCTCTACCTAACCATCACCAACCAGCAAAACCAGCCAGCGTTTATTACCTTCGTTTCCACAGCCACAAAAAATCAATGTGTGGTAACGCACAGACGTACCCGGCGCTCCAATGCGACTCTCGGGCCGCTTCCAGCTGTCTTTACAGCGATCGTCACAGCGCTCGCAACAGATGCTCTTGGCAATTGATCCAAAACCTGGCCAATCTTCGTTCGCTAATCAGCAAATGCTGATTAGCGAATTTTTGAAAATTTCAGACGCCAAATATCTGTCGTCGTATTCACCATCGAAGGAAAAGTGGCTATGGGAATTAAAGCGAATATTGCGCTCCTCACGGACCAGTTCATCGCCACCTTGAGTGACGGCCAGCGTATCGAGCGATCGGGGCTGGGCAAAATGGCCGATGCACTGCATCGCGCTGGGGTCAAAGCCAACGCTGTGAGCTACGAATGGCGGGCGGGCCTTCGGATGATGACGGCGGGGCAGCAAGTAGCGCTTCGCGCTGAAATTCGGTTGCATGAAAAGCAATCCTCCGGACTTTCTGCCTCTGCATAAGGTTCGCACGATGTGTAAGGCAGCGTACAGACCTATTCTCGCCTAACGACTATCCTCGCCCAATACATGAACCAAACATGTAGTTTGAATAATTCGATCCAGCCAATTTTGGCAAAGCCATACTCACCCGCAGGGAATCATTACCATGTCGCAAAAAGCCGAATACATCACCAAGATGGAAAACCAACTTGAAAAGTTGAATCTGAAAATGACTGAACTGGCCGCCGAGGCCCAGGAAGCC
>JAUYQT010000344.1 GCA_030697085.1 Azonexus sp.
AGTGACACGAACCGAGGTCAGGCTCTATAGCGCTGAGCCAGGGAGCCAAAAGGCAAGCGGAAAAAAAAGCCTGGTCTGGGAAGGCACGTTGAGTGGTGTCATGCCCGTCACGGTGCAGGGCGATATCGCTCAATTGCAGTACACCCCGCCTTTGTCGGCCGGCGTGAGTCCCGGGCGCGCCTCTCGTAGTAACTCGACAGGCGTGGTTCAGGCCGGGGCTCCCAGGTCGCCGTAGCATGAATATTTCACTCGATTTACAGCGCAAGCTCCAACTCAAGCCCTTGGGAATCAGTCACGGTAAAGTGCGGGTTGCACCGCTCTATCCGCTGACCGAGATGGAGTGCATTGAGTTGTCAACATCGCTCAATGGCTTGCCTATTCTTGAAGAGCCAGTGGATCGGGCGGAAGTGTTGATGCACTTGAAAAACATTTCCGGCTCGATTTTTACCAGCGCTTCAGCCGATGATTTTGCCGCCAAATTTTCTTCCATTCTGTTTGAATCGATCGAGCTGAACGCATCTGACCTGCATGTCCGCTTGCTGACCAATGGCGAACCATGCCATCTTCGCCGGCGCGTGCATGGCTATTTGCAGGTGCCAATCGCGCTGGAACCGGCGACAGCGCGGCGTTTTGTCACCTGGGCCAAACAAAAATCCGGTCTTGATTCCTCCGAGCATGTGCACCCGCAGGAGGGCAGGTTTTCACTGGTTACGCACGGCACAACCATTGAGTTTCGCGTCAGCTGCTCTGGTCAGACCGATGGCGAAACGATGGTTATTCGCTTGCTCGACCCGCGGCGAAAACTCTCACTCAAAGCTTTGAGCAGCAATGAAGCGCTGGGTCGTTGTCTGGAAAATCTGGTCCAGCTCAACACCAAACAAGGCGGACTGGTGCTTGTTTCCGGTCCCACCGGTGCCGGCAAAACAACGACGCTGGCCGCACTCGCGGCGGCCCTGCCACTTGATCGTTTAAAGGCCGTTGCCATTGAAGACCCGGTTGAAATCCGCACTGAAGGGGTTGATCACCTGGAGGTTGATAGCGAACAGAATTTGGGATTTGCGCGCTTGTTGCGGGCGGTGCTGCGTCAGGATCCGGACATTATCATCATCGGCGAAATCCGTGATCCGGAAACCGCCGAAATTGCGCTGCGTGCGGTAGAAACCGGTCATTGGGTGATGGCATCGGTCCATGCCGGCTCGGTACTTGAAACCATTTATCGCCTGACCAGCCTGCTCCCGGCCAGCTATCAGGAGCTCGGTCGACTCACTCTGCAGACTCGCCTATACGCGGTGATCAACCAGCAATTGTTACCGATTACCAATGGTCGGCAGCTATCGATGGAGGCAATATTCGTCGAGAGCCACGCCAGCCCTTTGCCCTGGTTTGAGCCCGCCGCCAAGCCGGCTGAATTCCCCGCTTGTCGTTATTTTCCCCGAGCATGAAAAACCGGCTGGCCGTCCAACCGTGGCAGCGCGAGTATTTCTCGTCGGGCTACAAG
>JAUYQT010000386.1 GCA_030697085.1 Azonexus sp.
AAGCCAATCTCGAAATCCTGGCGTATGCCGAAACTGTTGATAACGGCAAGGCTATTCGCGAAACGCTGAATGCCGACATCCCGCTCACCATCGACCATTTCCGTTACTTCGCCGGCTGCCTGCGCGCTCAGGAAGGGGGCATTTCGGACATCGACGAAAACACCGTCGCTTATCACTTCCATGAGCCGCTCGGCGTTGTTGGCCAGATCATCCCCTGGAACTTCCCGATTCTGATGGCTGCCTGGAAACTGGCTCCGGCCATTGGCGCCGGTAACTGCGTCGTGCTGAAGCCGGCCGAATCGACACCGATCTCCATCCTGATTCTGGCCGAAGTGATTGCCGACCTGCTGCCGCCGGGCGTGCTGAACATCGTTAACGGTTATGGCCGCGAAGCAGGCATGCCGCTCGCCACCAGCAAGCGTATTGCCAAGATTGCGTTCACCGGCTCTACCACCACGGGTCGCGTCATTGCTCAAGCCGCCGCCAACAACCTGATTCCGGCGACGCTGGAACTGGGTGGCAAGTCGCCCAACATTTTCTTTGCCGACATCATGGACAAGGATGACGGCTTCCTCGACAAGGCCATCGAAGGCTTGGTGCTGTTCGCCTTCAATCAGGGCGAAGTGTGTACCTGCCCGTCCCGCGCGCTGATTCAGGAATCGATCTACGACAAGTTCATGGAACGCGTCCTGAAGCGCGTTGCTGCCATCAAGCAAGGCAGCCCGCTCGACACTGATTGCATGATGGGTGCCCAAGCGTCGCAGGAACAAATGAGCAAGATCATGTCCTACATTGATCTTGGCAAGCAGGAAGCCGAACTGTTGATCGGTGGCGAAGCTGCCAACCTCGATGGCGACCTGGCCGGTGGTTACTACATCCAGCCGACCTTGTTCAAGGGCCACAACAAAATGCGCATTTTCCAGGAAGAAATTTTTGGGCCCGTGCTCGCCGTAACCACCTTCAAGGATGAAGCGGAAGCGCTGGAAATCGCCAATGACACGCTGTACGGCCTCGGCGCCGGCGTCTGGAGCCGTAATGGCAACGTCGCCTACCGCATGGGTCGCGCCATCAAGGCCGGCCGTGTCTGGACCAACTGCTACCACGCCTACCCGGCCCACGCCACGTTTGGCGGCTACAAGGAATCCTCTAACGGTC
>JAUYQT010000457.1 GCA_030697085.1 Azonexus sp.
CACCACTTGAGATGACATGGAAACCAATTGATTGCGAAGCGCGTGCCAAGCCGAGGAAAAACTCTGGATATTTCCCTGAAACCATTGCTACGTGGGCGTTTATGAAGGCCGAAACAAATCACAACAAGGCCATCAGGCACTGATCATGCCGTTCATTTAACGAACAATTGCTACACCAGTGAGCAAGAATGCAGCAGCATCCTGAACAGCGCATAACGGTGATGACTCGCCCATTCCTGTTTTATGCGAAGGCATCCGATCACCCCGGCAACGCGAAACCTTTGAGTTTGCGATACATATCCACGGCATAGGAATCGGTCATCCCGGCGACAAAATCGGCCACCTGCAACAGGCGAATATACGGGTCTGGATTCGGTTCGCCGCCATGCCCTTGAAACTGTGCCGGCAACAATTTGAGCAGCATGCGCTCACGCGTAGTGAACCGGGCATACCCGGCGCTGGCTTCGACGGCATTAGTGAACAGGCCAAGCAGCGCGCCAAGCACTTCAAAGCCCGCAGTTTCAATTTCCAGCGCCGGGCGAGCGTTGTAAATAGTTTCCTTGGCCAGTTTCAACACGGCTTGCAAGGGATGCGCAATGGGTGACTGGATGAGTAGCTCATCATCGAATCCACCTTTAAGGATGGCGTCCTCATTTTCCAGAAATACCGCAGCAGCACTTTCCAGCAGGCAGCCAATGGCCTTGGCCCGCAGATATTCCAGGCGTTCCTTTGGATCATGCAAACGCTCCAACCGGCCACCACTGACCGTATTACCCGCCAGGTCAGCAAGCAGACATTCGGCATCGCGATACGGCACAAAGCCGAGCTTGGCAGCATCTTCGAGATCAACGATCAGGTAACAAGTGTCATCCGCCACTTCAACCAGAAAAGCCAGTGGATGACGCCGCCAGGCGCTACCGGGAATTCGCTCGATAAGTCCGGTTGACCGCGCCACTTGCTGAAATGCCTCGGCATCCTGCTGAAAAAATCCGAATTTCTTGCCACTCTTGCCATCCAGTTCAACATCCAGCTGTGACGGCCGTGGATATTTGGTGAAAGTTGCCAGCACCGCACTGGTCAGTTGCAAACCTGGGTTAGCCGGGTTTTGCAGACGGGTAACGATGCGAAACCCCTGTGCATTGCCCTCATAACGCTCAAAATCAGCCCGCTGAGCTGGCGTAAAGGCATGCCGCTCAAGCAGACCGGAAGTAAAGAACCACTCGCGAATCGCGTCCTCTCCGGCGTGGCCGAAAGGCGGATTACCAATATCGTGAGCCAGACACGCGGCGGCGACGATAGCGCCGAAATCGCCGGATTCAACATGCTGCAAACCGTGCCGGGCGATGATCTCGCGCCCGACCACGGCGCCGAGCGAACGTCCGACACAGCTCGCTTCCAGACTATGCGTCAGGCGAGTCCGCACATAATCGCTCTTCGACAGCGGGAAAACCTGTGTCTTATCCTTCATCCGCCGAAAAGCGGAGGTAAAGACAATGCGGTCGTAATCCTGCTGAAAGGCAGTACGTTCCGGCGTGCCGGGCGCCTTGCCGGCCCCCAGTCGCTCGGCGGAAAGGAGTTTTTCCCAGATTTTTCTTTGGCTCATAAAGTGCAGTTTACCCGAGCTTTACGCCGTTTCGAGGCTTGTCCGCACGTGATCGGGAATCGGTGCCGATTTGCCCGTCTGCGTATCCATCCAGACCACCTTGGCAGCACCTTCGGCATAAAGGGTGTCGTCACCGTCAAGACGCATTTCGACATAAGTTTGCACGCTGGACCGTCCAGGCGGGCCTGAAAAAGTCCGTACTTCAACAAACCCTGGGTAATTCAACGGAATCAGGAAAGTACAACTGGCATTAATGATGACGGGACCAAGCCCACCTGGGCGAACCTCAATTTTCAACTGCTCCAGCCACTCAACCCGCGCCTGCTCCATATAACGAAAATAAACGGTATTGTTGACATGGCCGTAGGCATCCATATCACCCCAGCGAATTGGCATTTTGGTGACGTGAATAAGCTTCTTTTTATGTTCCATATTAGTGGCATTCCTAAGGGGTTGATCAATGCATTTCCATACTGTACCGTATTGAAAATAACGTCACAATAAAACAAGGAGACATCATGGAACGTGAAGCCATGGAATTCGACGTCGTTATCGTTGGCGGCGGCCCGGCCGGGCTAGCCTCAGCGATCCGGCTGAAACAACTTGCAGCCGAAAAAGGCGCGGAACTCGCCGTCTGCCTGATTGAGAAAGGCGCCGAAATCGGCGCCCACATTCTCTCGGGCGCCGTCATGGACCCACGCGCCCTGAGCGAACTACTGCCCAACTGGAAAGAAGACGGCGCACCACTCAATGCACCGGTCTCCGAAGACCGCTTCTTCATTTTCTCCGAAACTGGTGCGACCAAGGTGCCCAATAGCATCTTGCCGAAGTGCTTTCACAACGAAGGCAATTTCGTCATTTCGCTAGGTAATCTCTGCCGCTGGCTGGGCGAGCAAGCGGAAACGCTAGGCGTCGAAATCTACCCCGGCTTTGCTGGCGCCGAAGTGCTGTTTGATCAAACGGGCGCCGTCAAAGGGGTCGCTACCGGCGACATGGGCCGCCTGCACGATGGTTCGGAAGGCCCGAATTTCCAACCTGGCATGGAACTGCATGGCAAATACACTTTCTTTGCCGAAGGCTGCCGCGGCCATCTCGGCAAGCAACTCGAAGCACAATTCAATCTACGCGATGACGTCGATCCGCAAACCTACGGCATCGGCCTGAAGGAACTCTGGGAAATTACACCGGAGAACCACCAACTCGGCCTGGTTATTCATAGCGGCGGCTGGCCAATGGATTCCGACACCTACGGTGGCGGCTTTCTCTACCATCTGGAAAATAATCAAGTCGCCGTCGGTTTCGTCGTCGGGCTTGGCTACAGCAACCCACATTTATCTCCATTTGAAGAATTCCAGCGTTTCAAGACCCATCCGAACATTCGTAAGTTTCTCGAAGGCGGCAAACGCATTGCCTACGGCGCCCGAGCGCTCACCGCCGGCGGCCTGCAATCGCTACCGAAACTGACCTTCCCAGGCGGAGCGCTGATTGGCGATGATGCCGGGTTTCTCAACGCCGCCCGCATCAAGGGTTCTCATTGCGCCATCAAGTCCGGCATGCTGGCGGCTGAGGCCTGTTTCGACGCCCTCGCTGGCGAACGCCACCACGATGAACTGAGCGCGTATCCGGAAGCTTTCAAGCAAAGCTGGCTGTACGAAGAACTGCATCAAGCGCGCAACTTCAAACCGTGGATGAGCAAGGGCTTGAAATACGGCTCAATCATGTTCGGCATCGACCAGCTCGTTTTCGGCGGCAAGGCGCCGTGGACTTTGCACAACATGACGCCAGATCATGCCAAGTTGAAGCTGGCCAGCGAATGCCCGCTGATCAACTATCCAAAACCGGACGGCGTATTTAGTTTTGACCGCCTTTCCTCGGTCTTTCTCTCCAGCACCAACCACGAAGAAGACCAGCCTTGCCATCTACAACTAAAGGATGCAGCCACACCAATCACCGTCAATCTGGCGAAATATGATGCGCCAGAACAGCGGTTTTGCCCGGCTGGTGTTTATGAAATTTTGCTGGACGAGAACGGCAAAAATCCTCGCTTGCAGATCAATGCCCAGAACTGCGTCCATTGTAAAACCTGTGACATCAAGGATCCGACGCAAAATATCAATTGGGTTGTCCCACAGGGCGGCGAAGGGCCAACCTATCCAAATATGTAGGCGCATACGGACAGCGGCGCTCACCAGCGCCGTACCGATACCCTGAACACAGTATCGGGCGCGTCCAAATATATCTTCCCGGTTTATAATCAGCCGGCTAAACCCCTTAGGGAGAACATCAAATGGGCTTTCTCGCCGACAAAAAAATTCTAATCACCGGTCTGCTTTCCAAGCACTCAATCGCCTACGGCATCGCCAAGGCCTGCCATCGAGAAGGCGCACAACTTGCCTTTTCGTACCAGAACGAGCGCTTTATCGACCGTATCAACAAATTCGCCAAGGAATTCGACAGCGAACTGGTTTTTCCACTCGATGTCGCTAGCGACGAACAGATCACCAATCTCTTCGTTGAACTCGGCAAACACTGGGACGGTCTGGATGGGCTGGTTCACTCCATCGCCTATGCACCCACCGAATCGATCGAAGGCGATTTTCTCGAAGGCATCACCCGCGATTCCTTCCGCATCGCCCACGAAATTTCATCGTACAGCTACCCAGCGCTAGTCAAGGCAGCCCGTCCAATGATGCAGGGCCGCAAAAGTTCTGCACTGGCGCTTTCCTACCTCGGCGCCGAACGCACCATGCCGAACTACAACACCATGGGTCTGGCCAAGGCCAGCCTCGAAGCAGCCACCCGCTACCTCGCTTTCTGTCTCGGCCCAGAGGGTATTCGTGCCAACGCCATCTCGGCCGGCCCAATCAAGACCTTGGCCGCGTCAGGCATTGGCAACTTCGGCAAGCTGCTGTCCTACAACTCGCACCACGCGCCGCTACGCCGCAACGTGACGATTGATGAAGTCGGTAACGCCGCTGCCTTCATGCTCTCCGATCTGGCGAGCGGTATCACGGGTGAGATCATGTACGTTGATGGCGGCATGAATACCGTTGCATTGGGTAACGCCGAACCACTACCCGCATAAATCCGCGTCAATGTTGCCGCACTACTAACAAGGGTGTGCGGCAATAAAGCAATACCTGGTCGTACGGTCAACCCGAAAAAATGGCCAAAAACGCCGATCCGCTTAAATCTGGTCGGCTTTTTTATTGGGCGTTAATTTTTTGGACGTAAAAAAGCGGACTTGAAGTCCGCTTTTTACGTCCGGGCCAAATAAAACTTACCTGTCCTTCGTCTCCAGCGCTGCGGCGTTGATCTCGACTTTGTAGCGGCTACGCAACGAGTCCAGATAAAGCCGCATTTCTTCCTGCGCCATCAAATTACCCAGCTGCGTCAACATGGCTTGCTGGCGAGCATCGTCCAGTTTATCGCCCGCCTCTACCTTGCTCAGTTTGAACAGCGCATAACCGACGCCCGGTAGTTCGATACCGGCATAAGACGGCAGCTTGGCAGAATCCATCTTGAACACAGTCGCTACCGCCTGCGGCGAAATCAAGCGAGAGTCCATCCGTGAGGCGCTCTTGGCGGCCCCCCAGAGCAGCTTGTCTTCACCTTTTTTGACCGCTTCAAGCCTCGATTCACCGTCTTTTTTGGCTAACGCTTGAGCTTCCTGACGCTTGAGCATGGTTTCAATATTCGCCTTGAGGCCGTCAAAGGGCTGTAGTGACGCAGGTTTGTACTCAAGGATACGGGCAGCCACCAACGTATTGCTCGCAATTTCAACAGCCTCGGTATTGCGCTTATTCTTGATTGAATCATCAGAGAACAAGGCTGCCATCAACTTTTCATTCGCCAGCGGACCGTTAGCCGGCAGAACCTGACGCCCTAGCCACTCCGACTGCTTGACTGTCAGCTTGAATTTATCGGCCACCGGCTGCAGGCTGTCCGCTTGTTCGTAAACCGTGTTGCTGAACGCTTCAGCCGCTTCGGCGAACTTGCGGGAACCAGCCGCTTTTTTCAGCTCCGCCTCAATCTCACCCTTCACTTCGACCAACGGCTTTTCCTTGGCGGCGTGAATACCGGTGAGTTTGATGATGTGGAAGCCGAAATCGGATTCAACGATACCGGAAATCTCGCCTTCCTTAAGCGCCAGGGCTGCCTCTTCAAAAGGCTTAACCATCATGCCGCGACCAAAATAGCCCAGATCGCCGCCGTTTTCCGCCGATCCAGGATCGTCGGAATTCTTTTTGGCCAGTTCGGCAAAGCTTGCCGGATTTTTCTGCACTGCCTTGAAAACTTCCTCGGCTTTGGCTTTTGCCTTGTCCTTACCCAATTTTTCAAGACCAATCAAAATATGACTGGCCCGACGTTCTTCCGGCTGCTGATATCTATCTTTATGACCGTCGTACCAGGCTTTAACCTCTGCCTCAGTCACCGCTAACTGAGCGCCGATCGCCTCCATCGAAAGCACCACGTATTCAGCCCTGGCTTGTTCCGGCAATTCGAACTGCTTGGCATTTTCGTCGTAAAACTTTTTGGCAGCTTCATCCGCCAGCTTGACCTTGTCGAGATAGCTATCGAGTGTGAGGCGATATTCCATCACCTCACGCTTCTCGGTCTGCATGGCCAGCACACGATCAGTCACCGTACGTGACAACACTCCGGATTGACCAATGGCACCAGCCAGTTGCTGCAGCGTCAGATCCTGCCGCAATTGCGCTTCAAAGCCAGTCGGCGACATGCCCTGGGCGCGCAACGCTGATTCATAACGCTCAGTGGAAAATTGACCATCCACCTTGAATGCATCAATGGCACCAATCGTCTGGCGAATTGTGTTGTCACCCACAAACATTTTATTTTTGCTGGCTTCAAGCAACAACAAACGCTGGTCAATCAGATCATCGAGAATAGCCTTGCGGGCTTCCGGATTATCCAGCAACTTGGGGTCCAACTGGCCGCCCTCCTGAGCGCGCAAACGATCTTGCTGATCGCGCAGCGCCTGCTGAAACTGTTGCTGGGTAATTTTCACATCCCCAATCTTGGCGATATCTTCGCCCGCTCCCCCACTGCGAACATAGGAGTCGAGACCAAAAAAGGCAAAGGGCAGGATAATCAGTGCGAGAAAAATCTGGACGATTTTCTTGTTATTGCGGACTGCGTCGAACATGAGGGGAAAAATCCTTCAAAGTCGTTCAAAAAGGCGGACCGTAGCCAACCCCAAAGAAGGGATGATACCGTAATGATTGCCCTTGAGTCACGACGCGAAGTCTCTACACCGCGAGTCCGGCAAATACGCACAGGCCCTCAAGACCTCACAATTTTATAGGGCGTGCCCCAATCCACCGCTCTGCGGCATAATCCGAACTTGGGCAGACGACATGTGATTCTCCGCCCACAGCCCTCAACCAACTGGAGATTCCGCCCATGACGCGTATCGATATCGACGGCGCCATCCGCTTGCACAACCACTGGCGCCGCCAGTTCATCAACGCTTTCGCTGGCGGCAATTACGCCGACATGCCGCTCTCCGAACACAGCTCCTGCACGCTGGCCAAGGCCTTGGCGGATATCTCGGGTGCCGCGGCCGAGACGTCTGATTACCGCGAACTCATCGCCATTCACCAGCGCTTTCACGGACTGGCCAACGATATCGTTGATCTCAGCAACAACGGTCTCGGCGACGCCGCCGACCTACTGCTCCCCGAGCTCAATGAAGCCTCGCATCAATTAGTCGGCCAACTCGACAAACTGCGCGCGGCTCAAAATCGCTGAGTAGCAGGCGGAGAGACGGCAATTACAGCCGCAAAAGGAAGGCTTAACCTACGGTCAACCGCCAATCGTGAAATAAAAGCTTGTTCGAAAGCAGAAATCGGCTCAACTTCAACCCTAATTCGGACGTTAATACTTGCAACAGAAGTTGTTTCTGCAACACCCGAG
>JAUYQT010000460.1 GCA_030697085.1 Azonexus sp.
TCGATGGCATCGAATGGTGCTGGCTGGCTTTTGGTTCAGAAGGCCGCGACGAGCAGACTTTCGTCACCGACCAGGATAACGGCATCGTCTTCGCCTGCAACGACACGGCTGCGGTCGACGCGTTGAGACAGCGTTTTTTGACCTTCGCCCTCGACGTCAACAAAGACCTCGACCGCTGCGGCTTCCCGCTGTGCAAAGGCAACATCATGGCGAGCAATCCGCAATGGTGCTTGTCGCTGGAAGAATGGAAAAACCAGTTCAGCAAATGGATCCGAACGCCACAGCCGGTGGCCTTGTTGAATGCCACTATTTTCTTTGATTTTCGCCCGCTCTTTGGCGAATCAAAACTGGCCGAACAAATGCGCCTGCATCTGCTCAAACAAGCCGCCGCGACGCCGGTATTCCTCCAGGCCATGGCGCGCAATGCGCTGACCGTGGCGCCGCCGCTGGGCAAGATTCGCGACTTCCTGACCGATCTAGAACCCGGCCATCCGGGCAAAATTGACCTGAAAAAATACGGCTCGCGAATATTTGTCGATGTCGCGCGCATTTATGCGCTGGCGACTGGAGTGCACAACACCAACACCATCCAGCGTCTGCATCTCGCCTCACAGCGACTGTCGAGCAAAAACGATGAAATGAATGCCGTCCTCGATGCACTCAACTTCATTCAACTCATCCGCCTGCAGCACCAATATCTCAGCGATGAGTCGGGAACAGAAGGGAACAATCTGATCAATCCGGATGATCTCAATGAACTGGATCGTCGCATTCTGAAAGAATCTTTCCGCCAGGCCCGGAAGATTCAGTCACGCCTCAAACTCGATTACCAGGTGAATTAAAATGCTCGGACTCAAAAAATTCCTGTTCATGGGCGGCTCGGCCACTGCACTGTCCGCGGACTTGCGCACTGCGCTGGATACATGGCGGGCGCAACCGGCGCCGGATCTCGGCGAAGTCCATTTTCACACGCGTTACGTCGTCATCGACATCACCTGCAGCGGCACCAATGTGGAACAGGATCAATTGCTCAGCATTGCTGCCAGCACCATTCGGCAGGCGATGATTACGCCGGAAGACTCACTCTTTATTGATTTCACCGACAGCGATGACGATGCTGCGGTCAACCGTAAATTAGTCACATTTTTACAGTTTGTCGCCAAGGCACCGGTGGTGACCTACAACGTCGCCTTTGTCAGCACCTTCCTGCAGCACGCCTGCAAAACCCGCCTGGGGATTGATTTTCAGCCTGCCTGGGTAGATTTGGCATGGATGCTGCCATCGCTTTTCAAGGACAAAAGCAGCAGCATCAAACCCCTTGACCAATGGCTTGAAGCGCTCGGCATGCCGCTCGGTAACGGCCGCCGAAGTCTGATGGATAACACCTTGTTGATCGCCCGAATCTTCCAGATGCTGCTTGCCCGGGCCAAGGAGCAGGATATCCATACGGCCAGCCAACTCATCGAAGAATCGCGCGCCAGCATGGCGCTACGCCGCCATCACTAAACGCAGAGATACGGAAAAAAGCACCGCAGAGAAAAACAGGTTTTCTCTGCGTTGAAGTCCTTTGCTTTTCCGGCTTCGGCTCAAGTGATTTCCTGACCAACCGGCAAACGCGCCGATTAGTCAGGTCCGGCGCGAAAATGCGGGGGCGCAAACGCAACCCGAACTGACGTTCCCTGCCCTTCGTTGCTATCAATCGTCACCGTCCAGCCAAGCATTTCAGTGACACGCGCCACAATCGACAACCCGAGACCGTTGCCCTGGCTTTCCTCACCCTTGCTATAGCGCTCGAACAAGGTGGGAAAACGATCCTCCGGAATCCCCTTCCCGGTATCGGTAATGGTGAAATCATGGTCGCGCAAGGACAGGACAATCCGCCCTTCCTGAGTATGAGCACAGGCATTACGCAGCAAATTACTGATCACGACATAGGCCAGGGAACGCTCAACCGGCAATCTGGGCCGCCCCTCGATTTCACTAATGATTTCAACCGGCCGACCGGCTAGCGAGGCCCGGCAATCGGCAATCGTATCGCGCACAATATCGGCCATGGCGCAACTCGGATCATCATGTTCAGCATCATTTCTCCCCTCCTGAGCCAACAAGAGCATCGCCTCCAGCACCTCAGTCATGCGAACCGCGTGGCGATGAATCGTCGCAATCCGTTGGCGCATTCCCTCACTCAACTCCGGCGATTCAACCAGCACCTCAGCGGCACCACGGATCACCGCAACCGGGTTGCGTAGTTCGTGGCTGACGTCAGCAGCGAAAAAGCTTTCCCTTTGTAAAAATGCATAGGTGCGTGAAGAGAAACGATCGAGCTCACGAACCAGTCGCCCCAACTCATTTTGCGGGTAACTTTCCGGCGAAAACTTAACCGGGCCACCGGTCAGAGTAATCTGCCGATTCTTCTCGGAAAGATCCTCCAGCAAACGAATGATCGGCTGAAGAGTTTTGTGCGACAGGCGCAAGCCGGCAAGGAAAGACACGAGCGACATCAAGCCTGTGCACAGCAGCAACAACAGCGCAAGAGAGGCGAGACTGTGTTGGACATGACTTCGATCATAAAGAAGCACAAACGGCCGCCCCTCGATCTCGGTGGTCAGTACCGTGTACTCAATATTTTCGATATTTCGCGTTTCCAGCACCTCATCCTCGGTCGGCGCGGGCTTGAGCATGGGAAAGCTGGCAACCGGCAAAAAATGCCCTTGCAGTAACGATGAAAAGACCGGTAGCGCATCCGGCCGGACCGACCGGCGGTGACTATAGCTTTCAAGTTCAACGTGCATGCTGCGCAAGATGGCCCGGTTTTCCAGGTAAGACGCCAGGCCGAAAGCAATCAGACTGAGCAGCGCACTGACGATGAAACCCAAAAATAGAAAAGGCAACACCAACTTGCGGTGCAGGCTGTCATAGGGCTGCATGATCGAGCGCTATCCGATAGCCAAAACCTCTGACCGTATGAATGAGCTGCTGTTCAAAGGGCTTATCGACAGCATTACGTAAGGCATGCATATGAACGATCAACGCATGATTGTCACCCGGCTCATCACCCCATATTTCACGATGAATGGCCAGACGGTGCACCACATTGGGGGAATGCCGCATCAGCAGCGCCAGGATTTTTGTCGGCACAGGCGGCATCGCAATAATCTTGCCGGCCCGCTCGATTTTCATCGTCCCGGTATCGAAGCGCAAATCACCGACCACCATCACGGCGCTGTCGGTTTCCTGCCCGGCCCGGCGGATCAGCGCACGAATACGGGCTTCCAGCTCCCGCAGCGCAACCGGCTTGATCACATAATCGTCAGCACCAATATCGAACGCTGAAATCTTGGATTCAATATCATCCTTCGCGGTCAGCATGACGACCGGCACCCGGCTATACATTTCCTGGCGCAGACGCTTGCAAATACCAATCCCATCGAGACCCGGCAGCATCATATCGAGCACTACCAGGTCATAACCATTAGCCGCCAGCATGCCTAGCGCGACATGGCTATCCGGGGCGTAATCCGAGGTGTAACCCTGAATTTCGAGGTAGTCGATCAGATTGCGCGCCAGATCGCGGTCATCCTCAACAATGAGCAGACGGTTAGCCATAAGTGGAGACTAGACCTGCTCAGTTTTTTTCTTGCCCAGCGAAAATGGATGGGCATGTCGGCTCAGGGCGAAACTTGCAAAAAACTTGCACCAGATCGTCGAGCCGGCGATGGCGCTCCAGGTTTCGTAACTCAACTCACCAAATACAACGCCGACGATGACGGCAATGGCGATAACGCCGGCAATAAAATTCAATGCAGCATCGTAAATTGCATACTT
>JAUYQT010000465.1 GCA_030697085.1 Azonexus sp.
TAGCCAATCGAGGTGAGTGAGGGTGGTGCGTTGATTCATCGCTGTGGAATCCGCATGGATTGTGGAGGGCGCTATTGTAGCAAGGGCTTAATATTCTTTTAAGAACGAGTGTCTATCTTGTTATTTCAATTTGCTATATCAAATTGATTTTCCCGCCGCAGGGCCGTCACCCTGGCGAGCGTCAGTGTGGCGGCGATATGCCCAGTCTATCGCCAAAATCATCGATGAAAATTGATGCTTTTTCACGGTTGACCGCAGCTGGTTGGCTCGCCAATGGCAACAAGGCTCGCAACATTACGATACAAATGGTTGCAATGGCAGCACGGCAAACTCAAGGCTTTGCCGCCACTATTCGGCATCGCCATTTACTTTAGTCGGAGTTCAGCCATGAAGATTCAGGAGCACGAACCGCTTGCCAGTACCCGCCAGCAACTGACGCATGTTGAAGTGGGCGTTGGCGATTTCAACGCAGAAAAGCTCACTGAGGATGCTTGTAACCCCGTGGACTTGGCCCGCTTTCTGGCTGTTTCAAATGAATATTTAGGTTTGAAGGCAAATGCTCAACCTGCCGTAGCAAAGCCTGCTGCCAGCCTCGTCTCGATCACCCCACCCAGTAATAAAAGGAAAATAATGACCAACTACCGCAAATTTACCCGCTCTATCTTGCTCGCTGCAGGCCTTGGTGCCATTTTTGCCAGCCCGGCTTTTGCCGAGACCGGTTGTCAGGCCATGGGTGGGCACGAAGCGCATGCCGAGCATCATGGAAAGATGATGGAAGCGCATCACAAGCAACTGCATGAGGCTCTGAAGTTGGCGCCGGAACAGCAGGCAGGCTGGAAAAAATTGCTGGATGCCGAGCAGCCAAAAGTTTCTACCGCCACGGAACGGGCGGACTGGTCGAAGCTATCGACGCCGGAGCGTGCCGAAAAAATGCTCGAACTGCTTAACGCACGCCAGGCTCACATGAACGAATACGTCGCTGCCCTGAAATCTTTTTACGCTACGCTGAGCAGTGAACAGAAAAAAACCTTCGACGAATCGCATGTTCGCCAGCAAGGCGGCATGCGTGGCAAATCAGCGCCGCGAAATCCGCCAGCGCTGTCATCATCCCCCAAGGGCTAATTTTTTAGTTTTTTATCCTTGAGAAGCCCGGCCATGCAGCCGGGTTTCTCGTTTTTGTATGGCTTTTTATCGTGCTGCCGGCAAGATGGAACAGAGCGAATCACGTTGCCGACGGCGGGTTGTATGATCATTTGGTTTGGCCGGCCTTTATCTACAGCGAAAAATATCTCGCAAAGGCTGAATGGCGATGTAGGTAAAATGCCCGCAAAAATTCAAGGGTTTTAAGCGGCCCATTTTTCCATGGGTCCGCATCGGCTGGAGTTGCTTTTTGAACGGTAAAGGGTGTGATGCGTTGGAAAATATTTGAGCGACCTGATTTTGTGGGCCTGCTCGCCGGCATTCTGTGTTTTTTAGTCGCATCCGGAGTCGTCTGGGTGGCTGACCGACATGCTTTGGAGGCGGCAAAATCTGTGGCGTTGGCCGAGGTGAGCAATCGTGCGAGCGACGTTCAACTCACCATCGGCAGGGCGCTTTCAGCGACCTATGCGCTGGCGGCCATGGTTCGTCAGGGCGGTGGTCAGATTGAAGAGTTCGATGCAATTGCCGCGCAATTGATGCCGTTTTATCCCGGGGCGTCTTCGTTACAGATGGCGCCGAATGGTGTTATTCGGCAGGTGTACCCATTAAAGGGTAATGAAAAAGTCGTTGGCTATAATCTTCTGGCCGACCCGGCGCAGATCTACGGTGCCTCTTTGGCCCGGGATAGCGGGCAACTCACCCTGGTTGGGCCATTCAATCTTATTCAGGGCGGTATCGGCGCTGCGGGGCGCCTGCCCATTTTTATCGGTGGGACAAAGGGACAGCCCGTCGAGTTCTGGGGGTTTGCGACAACGCTTATCCGTTTTCCTGAGGTATTGCAGGATGTTCGCCTCGATCGGCTGCCCCAACTGGGCTACCAATACAGGCTTTGGCGAGTACATCCGGATACCCGGACGGTTCAGGTGATCGCCAGTTCTTTGCCGGAAAGTGCCGAGTTGCAGGATCCGCTGGATTATCAACTGACTATGCCGAATGGCAAGTGGATGCTCAGTGTGGCACCGACCAAGGGTTGGCGAGATATGGAGAAAACGGCCATCAATGTGTTGTTGGCCAGTTTGATCAGTATTCTTTTGGGGTGGCTGGCCAAGCAGATGGTGGAGCTGCGGACTCACCGCGAAAGCCTTGCCTTGCAAGTGGCGGAAAGAACTCGCGAACTGATTGACGAAGTGGCCGAACATCGCGCTACCAGCGTACAGCTGCGCAAGTTATCCCTGGCGGTTGAGCAAAGCCCGACATCGATCATTATTGCCGATCTTGAGGGCAATATTGAATACGTGAATCAGGCTTTTCTGGAAAATACGGGTTATACCCGCGATGAAGTGATCGGGAAAAATCCCCGGATTTTGCAATCCGGCAATACGCCTCCCGACCGTTATCGCGCGCTTTGGGCGGAGCTGGCTCAGGGGCGTGTCTGGAAAGGTGAGTTCTTTAACCAAAGAAAAGATGGCCGGAAATTTACCGAATGGGCCACCATCGCGCCGATTCGTCAGTCCGACGGAGAAATCACTCACTACGTCGCAGTGAAAGAAGATATCACCGAAAAAATGAGCATGGCAGCCGAACTGGAGGCTCACCGGCTGCACCTGGAAGAACTGGTTCAGCAGCGAACGAAAGACCTGATCGAAACGGAGGCGCGGGCGACTCACATCCTCCAGTCGTCAGCCGATGGCCTTTATGGAGTTGATCAGCATGGCGTGATTACTTTTATCAATCGGGCCGCTTGCGCCATGCTGGGCTATCGTGCCGAGCAGGCGATTGGTCAGATCGCCCATAATCTTTTTCACCACAGCAGGCTGGATGGTTCGCCCTATCTGCTGGACGATTGCCCCAGTCAGCGCGCTATTGCTTTGGGTAAGGCATTGCGCAGCGATAAGGAGGTTTATTGGCACGCTGACGGGCATTCGATTCCCGTGATGTTTGCGATCCATCCGATTGTTCAAAATGAAGCGAGTGCCGGTGCTGTCGTCAGTTTTGTCGATATCAGCGAGCAACGTGCCGCGATGGCAGCGCGCGAGCAAGCCCTGCTGGCCGCCGAACATTTGGCCAAAGTCCGTAGCGAATTTCTGGCCAATATGAGCCACGAAATTCGCACGCCGCTCAATGGCGTGCTGGGTTTTGCCGAAATTGGATATCGAAATTATCAGAACAGCGAAAAAGCGCGTAATGCCTTCGCCAAAATTCAGATGTCGGGAAACCGTTTGTTGGGCGTGATTAACGACATCCTCGATTTCTCAAAAATCGAGGCAGGCAAGCTGCATATTGAACTGGCGAGCGTCAATATTCCCGAGGTCATTCAGCATGCGGTCGAACTGGTTCACAATGCTGCCGTGGCTAAACATCTCGAGCTTCGCGTCGAGCTTTCCCCCAATTTGCCGTCGAGTTGTATCAGCGATTCATTACGCATGGGGCAGGTGTTGCTCAATGTGCTTTCCAATGCCGTGAAGTTTACCGAACGGGGCAGCGTTGTTCTCTCGGTATCCCAACAAAGTGAGATGCTGGTTTTTTCCGTCCTTGATACCGGCATTGGAATCAGCGAAAGCCAGCGTGTGTTGTTGTTCAATCCCTTCCAGCAGGCCGATGCTTCAACGACCAGACGCTTCGGTGGCACCGGGCT
>JAUYQT010000514.1 GCA_030697085.1 Azonexus sp.
ATGATCCGCTGTACCGACGTCGTCATGCGTCGTAACTGGTTCAGCACGGCGCGGATATTTTCCGCCGCAGCAAGCAGAAAGACCTCATCACCGGTCTCAATGATCGTATCGCCGGTCGGAAAAATTGCCTGATCACGGCGAAAAATTGCCGCAATACGCGCATCCATCTCTGGCGGCAAATGTTCACGCATCTTTTTGATCGGCTGGCCAACCAGCACGCCGCCTTCATAAGCGCGAACCGCCACCAGGCTGACCCGCCCACGGGCAAAATCAAGCACCTGCAGGGCGCGGGGAAACTCGACCAGACGCCGGATGTAATCGGTAATCACCTGTTCCGGACAAAGCGCGAAGTCGACGGCAAAGTTGTCGGTGGACAACAGTGTGGCGTCTTCGAGAAAGTCACGCGAACGCAGCCGGGCGATCCGTGTCGGGATATTAAAAACACTATGTGCCAGCTTGCAGGCGACCAGGTTCGACTGATCGCTCTGCGTTACGGCGATGATCATATCGGCATCGTCTGCCCCAGCGTCACGCAGCACCGAAGGTGTGGCCGCATCGCCAAGCACAGTGCGCAAATCAAGCCTGTCCTGCAATTGAGCCAGCCGCGCCGGATCAAAATCAACTACCGTGATGTCATTTTCTTCCGACACCAGACCTTCAGCAACACTGGCGCCCACCTGCCCGGCACCCAGAATAATGACTTTCATAACCCCCCCCGATTCCTGGCTAACGCCTTTTATTTTTACTCTTCGCCGCGCTTGCCCAGTTTTACGTCGAGCTGTTTCAGTTTGCGATAAAGATGCGTCCGCTCCAGGCCAGAGCGCTCAGCCAATCGGGTCATGTTGCCGCCTTCAAGGCGCAGATGATGTTCAAAATAGAGCTTCTCGAATGCATCGCGCGCTTCCCGCAGCGGCTGGTCGAACAAGGGCAACAAGGGCACCAGTTCCTGACCAATACCGGTTTCCTGCGGCATGACACGCGTCACATCGTCAGCCGAGATTTCTTCATCCAGTGCCGTTAAAGCCAGATTGCGCACCAGGCTGTAGAGATCGGTCCAACTCGCCTCGGGCAAATTTTGCCAGGGCATGGTGCGCAAGCAATTGAGCGCGCCAATGGAAAAACGTCGGGGTTGCACCTCGCCGCGTTCGACAAAATTGGTCAACAACAGGCTGGCGATCTCTGGCAACTCATCCGCATGGCCGGCCAGCGAGGGCATGGCGACCCAGACTTCGCCGAGCTTGGCGAGTAGTTTGCTGTCCCAGCCCACTTCGCCGAGCGCGGCAAGCGGCATCACGGTGGCCGCGATCAGCTGTAAATTCAGCTTCTCCAAACGGTCGATCGCATAAGTCAGATTCATTTGCTGCATTTTGCCCAGCTTGGCCAGGTCGGAGACGAACAAAATGCCGCCGCTGGCTTTTTCGAGCATGTCCTGGGTCAGTGCGCTGCTGACGCTAGAAAGATCGAGCCAGGGAGAACGCGGTGGCTGCAGCGTCCGGGCACAGATTTCCGCCATGCCTCCGGTCGCTCCCTTGAGCAGCAAAACCGGCGCCTTGGCGGCTGCCTGTTCGAGCCGGCGCTTGAATTCCTTGATGAAGCTCGAGCGGCCAAAGGCATCCAGCGTTAGCGGCAAGCGCGCTGGCGGCGTGTCGTGCTTGAGCGCCTTTTGTACGGCCGACAGCAATTTTTGCAGGGCAATTGGTTTCTCGAGAAAATCAAAAGCGCCAAAACGCGTCGCCTCGACGGCGGTATCAATTGTGCCGTGACCGGACATCATGACCACCGGCATATTGAGATGACCGGCGGCGTGCCATTCTTTCAGCAAGGAAATGCCGTCCATGTCTGGCATCCAGATATCGAGCAGCACCAGATCAGGACGCAATTCGTTGCGGATACGCCGGGCGGCGCCGGCATTTTCAGCCAGACGAACGTCGTAGCCTTCGTCGATCAAGATTTCCGAGAGCAATTCGCGGATGCCAACTTCGTCGTCAACGACCAGTATGATTGCCATTTTTAGCCTCCTCTTCCCTCACCAGCGGCAGGCGGATATCGATACGTGCGCCTCCGGTTGGTGCATTGCCAATTTCAATAGTACCCATGTGTTCCTCGACAATTTTCTTGACGATCGGCAGACCCAGGCCGGTGCCGCGCGCCTTGGTCGTAACGTAAGGTTCAAAAATGCGCGACAACAGTTCAACCGGAAATCCCGGTCCGTTGTCGCTAATCAGCAGACGGGCAAAACGCCCGGCGACGGTAGTGGTGATTTGTATCTGCGCCGCATCAAGACCTTCCAGCGCGTCTTCGGAATTACGCAATAAATTGTGAATGACTTGCCGTATCTGCGTCGCATCGCCCAGCACCGGCGGCAAATTCGCGGTTAATTGCGGGTTGACCGCAGCCGACGAGCTTTCATATAAACCAAGCACCTCACGCACCAGAGCATTTAAATCAAGGGGCGCCACGGCTGGCGCCGGCAAGCGGGAATAGTCGCGAAAATCATCAACCATCCGCTTCATCGCCTGCACCTGATTAATAATGGTCTGCGTGCCACGCGCCAGCATGTCGGCGTCGCCATTCGACAGTTTGCCGGCCAGCTTGAATTGCAGACGTTCGGCGGAAAGCTGGATCGGCGTCAACGGATTCTTGATCTCATGGGCCAGACGCCGGGCCACCTCGCCCCAGGCAGCGCTGCGCTGCGCCGCAGTGATTCGCGTCACATCATCAAAAACCACGACATCGCCACCGCCACTCGCTTCCGGCAGGCGCGAACCGCGTAGTAGCAAGACTTGCGGCATACCATTCGGGCGCTCCAGTTCGAGTTGGGACTGCCACTCAATCTCTTCCGTCGCGGCAAAACGCTGGCGAATAAACTCGCCCAGCACGTGCTGACGCGGCCATTCTTCGACCGTCTCGCCAATCAACCCGCTGAAATCGTCATTCAAGGTCGTCAACGCGCCTTCATTGACCGTACGCAACACGAAGCGCCGGTCAAAAACCAGCACGCCGGCTGAGAGATTGGCCAGGATCGATTCAAGGTAGCCACGTGCCGACTCGACCTCGGCCCGGTGGCGCTCGGTTTCACGCCGGGCATCGGCGAGCTGACGCGTCATCTGGTTAAACGATTGCGTCAGCACACCCAGTTCGTCACCGCTATAAATCGCCTGACGGGGTGAAAAGTCACCCTGCGCTACCGCTTGCGTTCCCTCGGCGAGAATATAAAGCGGCGCCACCAGTCGGCGTGCCATGAGGAAAGCCAGCGCAAAGGCGCCGAAAAGGGCAACCAGTACGGTCAACGTCAAAGTCAGGGCATAAATCCGGGTCAAGCCTTCCCGAGACAATTGCAATTCCTGGTAATCACGATAAACCCCCTGCACCGCCTCGGCATCCAGCGCCAGACCGGAAGGCACCGGGTTGGTGAGCTGCAGAATACGCGGTTCCTCAAAGACATCACGCGCCGAAACCGGCACCAGCACGCGCAGGTAAAGATCGCCGCCATCGCCTTCGATGCTGCTGATAGCGCGCGAGTTACGGGCTTGTTTGAGTTGGGCCTGGCTCGGCATATCGGGTAAAGAGCTACCGAGTTCCCCTGTCGCACTTGAAAGCAGTTGGCCGCCGACGGAGAAAAGTGCTGCTGAATAGACGTTTTTTTCCTCGCGCAGACGAAGCAGCGCGGAACGCCGGGAGTCTTCCTTGATTTCAGAAAGCTCGCTCGCCACGCCGTGCGCTTTGTCACCCAGATCGACGAGCAGTGAATCGAGCGCCGAACGCCCCAAATGCAGGCCGGACTCAAGCGCTTTTTCGACGCGCACATCAAACCAGCTCTCGATTGAGCGCGTCACAAACTGTACCGAAACACCATAAACCAGCGCCCCGGGCAGCACGGCAATCACCCCGAACATCAGCATCAGCCGCAACTTGAGACGGGCGCCAAACACCTGTGCCTGATAGTCGCGCCAGAGCGAACGCAACTGCCAGCCAACCAGACTCAGCATACCGATGGCGAGCACGATGTTGAGGCCGATCAGCAGCGGGTAATTACGCGAAAAAATGACCGTGTCGGCGGCGGTCGACATAAGGAGCAGAAACCAGAGAATGCCACCGACCGCAGCGGTAAACGCCCCACCAGCTGCGACAAAGCGCCTCACTTGTTCTCCACCGCGATCGCCGGCAAGGTGACTTGCCAGATTTTCCAGTCTGAAGACAGGCTCCAGTCCTTATTG
>JAUYQT010000544.1 GCA_030697085.1 Azonexus sp.
CTCCTCCGCCAGCGCGGTGAAAGTCTGGAGCATCAATAAAATGCCGGAAATCAGAACACGGACATTCATTTTCAGCCCCTCGGTGCCACTGCGTAACATAGACATTCTCCCGCATTGGTTTGGCATTAACTCTGACGGTAACAAGCTGCCATGAGCGTTGTACGAATCGATCACGTCTCCAAGGATTTTCGGCTCGGTGAGCAGACCGTTCACGCGCTGCATGATATAACACTAGCCGTTGAGCCCGGCGTCTTCCTCGCCATTTCCGGTCCTTCCGGCAGCGGCAAAACGACGCTGCTGAATCTGATTGGTTGCATCGACAAGCCCACCCGCGGCAAAATTTTCGTCAATGATCAGGATGTTTCAGCGCTCAGCGCCAACCAGTTGTCCGATTTGCGCGCCCACTCCATCGGCTTCATTTTCCAGACATTCAACCTGCTGCCCGTCCTTTCAGCGGCCGAGAATGTTGAGTATCCACTACTGCGCCGTGCCGATATCACGCCGGAAGAGCGCAAGCGCCGCGTCGATTATTTTCTTGATATCGTTGGTCTGAGTAAATACGCCAACAATCGCCCCAACCAGCTCAGCGGTGGACAGCGCCAGCGCGTCGCCATTGCTCGCGCCCTCGCAGTCAAACCCAGTATCGTGCTGGCTGATGAGCCGACCGCTAATCTCGACAAGGTAACCGGGCGAGAAATTCTCAAGCTGATGAAGCAAATCAATCGGCACCTGAAAACCACTTTTATTTTTTCAACGCACGATCAAAAAGTGATCGACCATGCCGACCGTCTGGTCCAGATGGAAGACGGCAGCATCACCGCCTTTGGTGTGCGTAATGGAAAAACCTGGAACCTGGCCCGCGTTCGCAGCCTCCCCGAGGACGACGATGGGGACGTTTCCGAATAACCCCACTCTGGATCAACGCACGTGCCAAACACAAAATCCATTTATCGCCTGACGCTATTGGCCGCCTGCTGCCTTTCACTGAGCGTTCAGGCCGCCGAAGAAAATCTGTTTGGCGACGATTTACCCGTTGCTAAAAAAAATACCTCAACCGGTAGCGGCATCAAGGGTTTCCTGCAATTCGAAGGCGCGCGCACCACAGCCTCACCCGAGCATTGGTCCAAGCTGCGCACGCGCGCCGACCTTTCCAGCAGCGGCAAACTGGGTGCTGGCATCAAATGGAAGCTGGGCGCCCGCTTCGATTACGACGCCGTCTTCGACACCGACAATTTCTACAACGCCGATGTCAGGAAAGATCAGCGCCTCAATGCCGTGCTGCGTGAAAACTATCTTGACTACAGCGCCGGCAAGTGGGATTTCCGCCTCGGCCGCCAACATGTCGTGTGGGGTGAAATGGTTGGTCTCTTCTTTGCCGACGTCGTTTCCGCCCGCGACCAGCGCGAATTTATCCTGCCCGATTTTGACCAGATGCGGACACCGCAATGGGCTGGCCGGGCCGAATATTTCGCCGACGATTTCCATGCAGAAATTCTCTGGATTCCAGTCGCCACCTATGACGATATCGGCAAACCCGGCGCTGAGTTTTTCCCCAATCAACCAGTGCCGCCTGGGTTTAACGTGCAATACCGTCCGGAACTCCGGCCTGAGCGCAACGCCAGCAATATGAACTACGGTCTACGCCTATCAACGCTCAAAAACGGTTGGGATGTCTCAGGCTTTTACTATCGCAGCAGCGACAGCACGCCGACCTTCTATCGCGAACCAATCACCTCATCCACCCTGGTTTATCAGGCGCGCCACGACCGCATTCACCAACTTGGCAGCACGATTGCCAAAGATCTTGGTGACATCGTACTCAAGGGCGAAGCTGTTTACACCAGCGGCCGCAGTTTCACTGTTCTTAATGCAATGGATAGCGATGGCGTGGCGGCGCAAAACACCCTGGATTGGGCCGCCGGCCTCGACTTCACTTTGCCGGCTGAAACCCGGCTGAATGTCCAGATCTTCCAGCGCCAGTTCTTTGGCTACAACCAGGACAATATTGCCGACCGTCATGAAAACGGCTACAGCCTGCTGATCAATAGCAAGTTTATAAATAACTGGGAAGCGCAGACGATATTTATTGCCAGCGCCAACCGTACCGACTGGCTTCTCCGGCCACGTTTGACCTGGAATTTCGAACGCAACTGGCGCCTCGTCGTCGGCGCCGACATTTTTAAAGGTCCACCGACTGGCCTGTTCGGTCGCTACGATCAACAGGATCGTGCCTACTCAGAGGTTCGTTACAGCTTCTGAACCAACTTTCAAGGTTCGTCATCGAGAAGTTTTCTGCGAATTTTTAGCAGCAGAATTATGTCACTTTCATTCACCTGATTGGCGTCTTCTCCGGCAGCTTGCTACATGGTGAAAATCTCGTCCGGGCCATGTTGACCGGCCGCAAGCAAGGTTTACCGGAAGAAGCCATTCCATCGACTCACCCAGTCGCCGCTATCCTGCTCCTGCTCTGGGTTGTTGGCGCGGTCTGGTGGATTGCCAACTGATAGAATCCGCCGATGCGTA
>JAUYQT010000567.1 GCA_030697085.1 Azonexus sp.
TGAAAGTATTGCCTGGAATCAGGCCTTCGGAATCCAGGCGTGGTTGAAAGCAACCTACGGCGCAGAATTCCATGACTTTGCCGGTTCTGTAGTGGTGCATGCGATGGGAGGCTGGATTGCGCTGCCTGCAGTTCTTCTACTCGGTGCTCGTCATGGCCGCTATTCCAGGGATGGTCGCATCTCGGCGCACCCACCTTCATCTATTCCATTCCTGGCGCTGGGCGCCTGGATACTAACTGTCGGCTGGTTCGGTTTTAATGTTATGAGCGCGCAAACGCTGGACAAGATTTCTGGTCTGGTCGCTCTAAATTCACTGATGGCCATGGTTGGCGGCACCTTGGCGGCCTTGGTTGTGGGTAAAAATGACCCTGGCTTTGTGCATAACGGCCCGCTCGCTGGACTGGTTGCTGTTTGCGCCGGATCCGATCTGATGCATCCCATTGGTGCGTTGGTTGTCGGAGGTGTTGCTGGTGCTTTATTTGTCGGGATGTTCACCCTGACCCAAAACCGTTGGAAGATAGATGACGTGCTTGGCGTCTGGCCGCTCCATGGCCTCTGTGGCGCCTGGGGTGGGCTCGCCGCAGGCATCTTCGGAAGTCATGCGCTAGGCGGAGTGGGGGGGGTCGCCTTTATGCCGCAGCTAATCATGACCGTGATGGCGATAGGTGTGGCCCTGCTTGGTGGCGCAGTTGTCTATGGCGCGCTCAAGGCAACAATGGGTTTACGCCTGGATCAGGAGGAAGAGTATCTGGGGGCAGATCTCAGCATTCATCGAATAACCTCTACGCCAGAACGCGAGTCGAACTGGTAGCGCACGAAAAATGAGCTCTGGCGTCAAGCCAAAATGAGTCTTGTTATTTGTGTTTTAAAGGGGGCGGTGATTACAAGCTATTGCTCATTCAATGTCCGGGTTGATCCCGACTCTCACCCTGGTTTTCCACATGATTCGAGATCGGTGAAAAATAAATTAGATTAAGTTACATAATTTGCTTGACGAGATTTTGTCAGGCCGGCATAATTCGCCCCCTCGCTGCTGACGAAACAAACGAGTTAAACAAAACGGCGCAACGAGAAGTTCTTTAACAATTTGGACAACCGATAGGTGTGGGTGCCTTGATGCGAAGTGACTACGGTCACAACAAAGCATTAAAGCAGTCACACGGATGGAGAGATCCATCGA
>JAUYQT010000572.1 GCA_030697085.1 Azonexus sp.
GGGCGCCAGCCAGTCACGATGCGAATGCACGGTATCGTAAAGGCGAACCACCGCGTCGTTGTATTTGACGCCGACATCGAATTGCACAGTAATCACCGCCATGCCGGGGCGCGACATCGAGTAAACATGCTCGACGCCATGCATCCGCGACAACACCTGCTCGGCCGGCCGCGCCACCAGATTTTCAACATCCTTGGCCGAAGCGCCGGGGAAGGCCACCAACACATCGGCCATCGTTACGTCGATCTGCGGTTCCTCTTCGCGCGGCGTGACCAAGGTGGCAAAGAGGCCGAGCAAAAAGGCGACCAGCGCCAACAATGGCGTCATCCGTGAATTTTGAAAGGCGGCGGCAATCCGACCGGAAATGCCGAGCACCGAAGCCGTTTCGCGATGCATTGCTTACTGGCCTGACTTCAATTGAATTGCCGCTTTAATCGGCTCGGTGACCACTAGATCACCGGCAAGCAAGCCGGCCAACACCTCAATTTCACCGGCGCCCACCCGCTCGCCCAGACGCAACTGGCGCAAGCTCAGGCGTTGGTCGGCGGACTGCACATAAACCGCCGCCACCTCGCCCCGACGAACCACAGCGGAGACGGGCACCGTCAGCTTTTCGGCCTGGCCGACCACAAAATGGACACGGGCAAACATCCCCGGCGTCGCCTCCGGCATAACCGGCAAACTCACCCGCACTTGCGAAACATGAGTCGTTGCATCCGCCGTGGGCAGCAAATTAACCGCGGTCGCCTCGACCCATTTACCCAACTCGGGAAACTCGACCCGCGCCATCGTAACCTTGCGTATTTCCTGCAAACGATATTGCGGCACGCTGGCGGTAACGCGCAGGCTACCCGGTTCATAAACCGTAAACAGCGGTTTGCCCGGTGTCACCATGTCACCCAGCTCGGCGTGGCGACGAGCGACAATGCCGTTGATCGGCGACACAATGGTCGAGTGACTCTGGCTGGCTCCGGCCGCAGCACGATTGGCGGCAGCGGCATCAAAATCCGCTTTGGCTTTATCAACAGCCGCCTGACTGAGAAACTTCTGGTCGCGCAAATTTCTACTGCGTTCGTAATTTACTTTCGCATTGGCATATTGCGCAGTTGCCGCCCGCACCCCTTCTTCGGCCTCGCGGGCATCAATTCGCATAAGCACATCCCCTTTGCTCACGCGCTGCCCGGCATCAGCCTTGACCTCAAGCACGCGCCCGGCTACCTGCGCCCCAACGCTGGCCTGCTGTACGGCCTCAACCAGGGATTCGGCCGGAAAGCTCAAGTCAACCCTGTGCTTCTGCACAACCACCACCGGGAGCGACGGCGCCGAGGCAACTCCAATAGTAGAAGCAAGGGCTGGCCTTAGGTTCAACGCAGAAATGAGGGCTAAAATCAGAATTTTATTCATATATATAAGAATATACTGATTTACCAGACTGATCAAGAACAAGCCAACCTGAGCGTGATTATGCTGCGGTCAACCCGGTTTTCGGCTCAAAATTCAACGCCTTGCGCTGCGGCGCCTTGTTTCAGCCCATCGAGCGCAGCGACAAAATCGTAGTCGTGCATGGCCTTGGCCATTTTTGGAAAGCGATTCCCCAACGCAGCGCGCAACAAAAGCTGGTTATCCTCGAACAAGGATTGGCAGGCAAAATCGCCAGAGTTCAACTTGTGGGCCAACAACACACACAGCTGCCGCAGCTTTTCAAGATCAATCGCCAATTCATCTTGACTGACCGATTCAGGCCGAACCAGCAAAACCGGCGTAACCGCACATTCATTGGCTGCCAGCGCTTCAGCCAAGGGCAGACCAGGCTTCTGGATCGCCCCAGAGCCAGCGCTCGCAGCACTGGCCTTATCAAGCGGCACGGTGAACCACAACAGACTGCCCTGACCAAGCGTACTTTCAACACCGATATCACCCCCCATCAGCGCCACCAGACGCTTGCTGATCGCCAAACCCAGTCCTGATCCGCCATATTTCCGGGTCAGCGAACTGTCAGCCTGCTCAAAAGCCGTAAACAGGCGCTTCTGATGCTCGGCTGAAATACCAATGCCGGTATCCTCAACCTCAAAACGCAGTAGCACATCACGGGAGCTCTCTTCCTGCAGCCGGGCGCGTATGTTCACCGAACCCTGCTCGGTAAACTTCAGTGCGTTGCTGCTCAAGTTAAGCAATATCTGCTGCAAGCGCAGCGAATCGCCAATCAGCGAAAGCTCCGCCATCCCCGGCGACATCTCCACAGAGCAGCGCAACTCCTTGTCCATCGCCTTCTGACCGATCTGGCTAACAACCGCCGCCATCACTTCATCAAGCCCGAAATTAACTTGCGCCAATTTAACCCGCTCGGCCTCAATTTTTGAAATATCGAGGATGTCGTTAATAATCGCCAGAAGCTGCTGGGAAGCCTCAGTAACCCGGGTCAGTTGATCGCGTTGCCTGGGGTCAACAAGCTTGCGCAAGACCAGATTGGTCATGCCCATGATGGCATTCATCGGCGTCCGAAGTTCGTGGCCCATATTGGCCAGGAAAGTACTCTTCGCACGATTGGCCGCTTCAGCCGCATCTTTGGCGGCAAGAAGCTCCTTGGTGCGATCAGCGACCAAATCCTCAAGATGATGGCGGTGATTTTCGAGCTCAATTTCAACCCGCTTGCGCTCGGTGATATCTGTATGAATACCGATCATTCGCGTTGCGCGCCCCTCGGCATCCCATTGCACAATCTGGCCCACCGAACGAAGCCACTTCCAGTCACCGGATTGGGTCTGGCGCCGGTATTCCATCGTCTGCGGACCACCACTGCGAATACAGTCATTAAAGGCTTCTTGCAGTCTGGCGCGCTCTTCCGGGTGTACATGCGCGAACCAGTTCGCTAAATCACTCTGAAACTCATCCGGCTGATAGCCCAACATCCGGGCATATTCCGAACTCACGTTAATCTCGCCGCTGACGAAATCGACATCAAACCAGCCCTGATTTGCAGCGGCCAGCGCCAGGCGCAGACGCTCTTCACTGGCCCGCAGGGAATCTTCCACCTGGCGTTGCTCGGTAATATCGCGGGCAATACCGTACAACCCAACGATTTCGCCGACGGCATCAAAAATGGGATATTTCCGATTATCAACCCAACCTTTTTTCCCCACCTTGGTTAAGGTTTCCTGAACCTCATGCGCCACCGGCGCGCCAGCGAAAACCTGCTTTTCGAGACGATAATAAATATCGGCAAAAGCCTCGGGAAAAACGTCGTAATCAGTTTTCCCGAGCAGATCAGTCCAATGCTCGGCTGGATCACAAAGCGTCACCAGCGTCTGACTGGCGCCCGTAAAAACGTGATTACGATCCTTGAAATAAATGTAATCGTCAGTGTTTTCCATCATGGCCCGAAAATTGGCCGTCATCGACGCATCGTTGAGTGTGCGCGAAAGATACTTGGCATCCTGCAGCCACAGCTCAAGAATCGCCTCACCCTCGGCCAAGCCGGCATACTTGTCGTATTCACCCCGCACACAGACGATGCGGCCATTGATATGCCGCAGACGAATATTAAAGCGGCCCAAAGCACGCTGCGGATCAG
>JAUYQT010000634.1 GCA_030697085.1 Azonexus sp.
TCTGGCGGTGATGGTGCTGGCGATGCAACCAGTATCTTGAAAGGCGGCGGCAAGGATCTGACAAGGCAGGCCGGGCAAGTAAAAAAAGGGGACGTGGAAGCGAAGAAAACGACTTCGTTTTCAAAAGAAGCGCAGGCCGAGTTCCAGCGCAAGGAGCGGCAAAGCCTGGAGGCCTTGAAGGCGGATATCGAAAAAATGATTGAGCAGAGCCCGCAATTGGCGCAGTTCAAGAAGCAAATGCTGCTTGATATTACTTCCGAGGGCTTACGAATTCAGATTGTGGATGAGCAGAACCGGCCAATGTTTGACTCCGGCGGTGCCGAACTCAAGCCGTACACACGGGAAATTCTGAGACGGATCGGTAACGCATTGAATGGAGTGAAAAACCGTATCAGCCTGGCTGGGCATACTGATGCCGCTGCTTTCATTGGGGGGAGTCAGGGTTTCACTAATTGGGAGCTTTCTGCCAATCGGGCGAATGCTTCGCGCCGTGAATTGGTGGCTGGCGGGATGGATGACACCAAGATATTGCGTGTGGTTGGGCTTGCTTCCACCGTTTTGTTCGACAAAAACGATCCGCTCGGTTCAGTTAACCGCAGAATTAGTATCGTTGTGCTTAATCAGAAAACCGAGAATGCCATTCTCCAGGAAGAAGGACCGGGCTCTGAAGAGACTGATCAAGAGTCTCTACCTGTTGGGCTTGATTTGCCCGGAATCGGCAAAGGTACTGCTGGCTGATTTGCCGACGCCAAGCAAAAAATGGGGATGTGCATGGGTGGGGCCAAGAAACTGCTTTTTATTGCCATGGTTTGGACTGCGCTCGTTGCGGTGACTCTGCTTCTGCTGGTGCCAGAGGCGCGCTTGATGCCTGTGTTTTTTCTTTTGGGGCCCTATTGGCTGGTTGGCTCATTGGCGCTGTTTTTAGGTGCGAATCAGGCGATATTGCGCCAGTGCAAATGGCTAACGAGCAATTTCCCCAGAAGATCATTGAGTGCAGCAGTGTGCTGATGAGGTCCGTGATCTGTCCGGACGGACTAATCATTTCAGCAAGCAGATACGTAGCTCGCTTTCCAATATGCAGATGACGATTGCAGCAACCGAACAGGCCATTAACCAGATGGCCGCAAAAGACATGACTTTTGCGCTGACCTCGAAGGGCGATGTTGAGCAGGCGATGAATGACATTGAGGCGATGACGCGGCGCACCGGTGATACGGTCGGTGAATTAAATGGTATTGCCGCAGAGGTTGAAACCGCTATGGGTCAGGCCATCGTTTCCTTGCAGTTTCAGGACATGGTGACCCAGTTATTGAGTCATGTTTCCCGACGCCTGGAGGCCTTGGATGAAGTTGCAGGCGATGAGCAAAAGTTGGCGCTCGTCTTGAGAGATACCAGTGATCCGGCCAGGACTCTCCAGGCACTTGATGCCATACGGGAACATGTTGAATTGCTATCGCAAAAATTAAGTACCCTGAAGCAAGGGGTGGGTAATAATCCTGTCAGTCAAACCGGCTTCGCGAGTAGCGATGTCGAGTTGTTCTAATTTATACATGAGGAAATAATGGCTAAAACCATTCTTGCAGTTGATGATTCTGCCTCCATCCGTCAGATGGTTTCATTTACGTTGAAGAGCGCCGGTTACGATGTAGTCGAAGCGGTTGATGGCATGGATGGGCTGGAAAAAGCCAAAGCAAAGAGCATCAATTTGGTGCTGACCGATCAGAATATGCCGCGGATGGATGGTCTGACGCTGATCAAAAGTCTGCGTAAACTGCCGCAGTATGCTTCGACACCGATTCTTATGTTGACCACAGAGTCCTCGGATGCCATGAAGACACAGGGGCGTGCCGCCGGAGCTACTGGCTGGTTGGTCAAGCCGTTTGACCCGCAAAAACTGATTGAAGTCGTCCGCAAGGTCATCGGCTAAGCCGAGGCCGGTACGCCAGCTTTGATGCTGGTATCCGTTGCATTCGATTTCTGGCTGCCGTTTCAGGGGTGGTCGAAGTGAGGGGGTAGCATGGCTATCGACATGACTCAGTTCTACCAGGTGTTCTTCGAGGAGTCGGAAGAGCATCTGGCAGCAATGGAAACGCTGCTGCTCGATCTGGATATTGAAAATCCAGACTCAGAGCAACTCAATGCTATTTTTCGTGCCGCCCATTCGATTAAGGGTAGCGCCGGGACGTTTGGTTTTACCGATCTGGCTGAAACGACGCATATCCTGGAAAACCTGCTTGATCGCATTCGTAAACGCGAACTTGATTTGCGCGCTGATATGGTGGATGCGTTTCTCGAGTGCGGCGACTTGCTTCGCGGCATGCTTGAGGGGCATCAGGGACGTGGTGGGGTTGCGCCGGAGGTGGTAGAGGGTATTTGTACGCGTTTGCGCCAATTGTCTTCTGATCAGCCGACTACCCCTGTTGTTGCCGTAATTGTTCCAGTGATGCCCGTTGCCGTTGAGGCAACAGTGCCTCCTCCGGTTGAACAAGCGCAGGTTGTCCCGGACGTTACGGGGCGGCGTGTTTTTGATATTCAGTTCTTGCCGACAGACATTTCTGCCAAAGGTGAAGGCGTCGCGAATCTGCTTGACGAATTTCGTTTGATTGGCGAACTGGAAGTGTTGGGCCAACCGGCGCCAGAGGCGGGCAATGTCGGATTCTGGCAACTACGCCTGATTACCGAGGTGGGACCGGAGATATTTTCCGACCAAATTGATTTTATTGCCGATCATGGTGCCTGGCGAGTCACCGAAGATACGTCGGTTGCGGTCAACGGCACAACCGCCTTCGGATTCTTCAAGGGGCAGCCAGGCGTTCCTGATGAGCATCGAGGCTACGGTTTTTTTGCCCCGGTTGACGGTCAGGTCGTTAGTCTGCCGGCCGCCGCTACGTCAGATGATAGCGATGGGTATGATTTTTTTGAACCGCTACCCAGTGCTGCGTTGCCTGACGCTGAATCTACGATAGCCGAAGACGGTGATGGCTACGGCTTTTTCGCCCCCTTGCCTACACCGCTTTCAGCACTACCCGCGGAGCCGGAGATGGCCGAAGAGGGCGACGGATTTGGCTTCTTCGTGCCAATTGCAACACCCTTGCCCGAACCGTCTGTTCTTCCGACGCCGCCAGCCGTTGAAACCGCCCCTGTCGTATTAGAGAAGGTAGCGCCAGCAGCGCCAGCAGCCAAGGCGGTAGCGCCAGTGGCCGCTACTGGTGATTCTTCCATTCGGGTCAGTATTGAAAAAGTTGACCAACTAATTAACTTGGTCGGCGAGCTGGTTATTACGCAGTCGATGTTGTTGCAGACCGCGACTCAGTTAGAAGGCAGCACATCGGAGCGCCTGACGCACGGTTTGGCCCAACTGGAGCGTAATACCCGTGATCTGCAAGAATCGGTGATGTCGATTCGGATGATGCCGATTTCCTTCGTTTTTTCACGCTTTCCGCGGGTCGTACGTGACCT
>JAUYQT010000641.1 GCA_030697085.1 Azonexus sp.
CAATGGGCGCTGCAACAGGCCACCTTCGGCCAGACGTTCGAGCAGCCAGTCGTAGAACGGGCGCTGATCCTCGAATTCCAGCGTGCAGATGGAATGCGTGATGTTTTCCAGCGCATCCTCGATCGGGTGGGCGAAGGTGTACATCGGATAGACACACCACTTGTCGCCGGTGTTGTGATGCGTCGCGTGGCGGATGCGGTAAATGGCCGGGTCGCGCAGGTTAATGTTGGGCGCGCCCATGTCGATTTTGGCGCGCAGAATGTGGGCGCCATCGGCAAACTCACCGGCCTGCATGCGCTTGAACAGATCCGTGTTCTCGGCAACGCTGCGGTTGCGGAAAGGCGAATTCTTGCCAGGCTGGGTCAGCGTGCCGCGATTGGCCCGCATTTCGTCGGCGCTCTGGCTATCAACATAAGCGTGACCGGCGGAAATCAGGTATTCGGCAAAGGCTGCCATCCAGTCGAAATAGTTGGAGGCCTGATAAAGATTGGTTTCGCCTTCGTTTTCCCAGGAGCAACCGAGCCATTTCACGGCATCGATGATTGAATCGACATATTCCTGATCTTCTTTTTCAGGATTGGTGTCGTCAAAACGCAAATGGCAGCGGCCGCCGAACTGCGTAGCCAGGCCGAAGTTGAGCAGAATGGATTTGGCATGACCGAAGTGCAGATAGCCGTTCGGCTCAGGCGGAAAGCGGGTGCGGATTTTTGCCGGGTCGAGCGGGCCGGCGGCGTGGTCGGCAGCGGTGCCCGGCTGGCCGGCCCAGTGGCGCTGGGCATGCTTGCCGGCGGCGAGGTCGGCTTCGACGATGTTGCGGATGAAATTGGCGGCGGGGATCGCTTCGGGTTTGTTCGGGCTGCTCACAGTAAAACCTCTTTGATTAAGCGCGCTATTTTAACCGGCAGCGACGGGCAAACCGCTACAATTCCCCTCCTATGTCCATCCTGCATAACCTGACTGCCCTCAACTTCCTCGCCGTTGGCGCCGGCGCCGCATTCGGCGCCTGGACGCGCTGGTTGCTTGGCATGGCGCTGAATCCGCTGTTCATCACCTTGCCGCTGGGCACCCTGGCGGCGAATCTGCTGGGCGGCTACCTGGTCGGCATGGCGGTCGGCCTGTTTCATCTCAACACGCATTTTCCATTGGCCTGGAAGCTGTTTGTCATTACCGGCTTTCTTGGTGGCCTGACGACGTTTTCAACGTTTTCAGCCGAAGTGGTCGAGCGTTTGCTGGCGGGGCAACCAGGCTGGGCGATTGGCTTGGCCACGGTGCATCTGGCCGGTTCGCTAACGGCGACTTACCTTGGCCTGCTGACGGTCGGGGCGACCCGGATCTGGAGCTGAGCGCTGGCGCTTTTCCCCCAAAATCTGCCGGCTCGACAAAATTTACCGGCCGGGTATCTGCGGCGTCAGTCCCGCCGTTGTTGCAGACTGTGTTTAGCCGAGGCCGAAGGCTGAACGCAAGACCGGGTTGCCCGGCGTACTGAGCAGCCAGCCCAGGCCGCCGCAGTTGAGCAGCACGGTCATCCAGAAAACCAGCTGGAATGAAGTTTTGCGCGATTTATGACGTAGCCGGTTCTGGGCAATCAAAGCCCCTGGCCAGCCGCCAATCAGCGCTAGCAGGTGCAAGGTACTCTCCTGCGTGCGCCAGCGACCGCCCTGAGCGGCCGATTTGTCGAGGGCGTACGC
>JAUYQT010000648.1 GCA_030697085.1 Azonexus sp.
CGCGGCAAGGGCATCAAAGGTGTCCGTAGCCATACGCACGGCGATTTAATGTGTCATGTCGTCGTGGAAACACCGGTAAGCCTGACCGAGCGCCAAAAAGAATTGCTGCGTGAGCTTGACGAGTCGAGCCGTGACAACAACGCCAAACATAACCCACGCGCCAAGTCGTGGATGGACAAGGTCAAGGAGTTCTTCGAGGACTAAGCATCAAGCTTGATCACAGGCATTTACCTTGCCCCGACGATGCAGAAAACCTGCAGCGCCGGGGCAAATTAATTTTCGGGCGGATTTTACGGTTGACCGCAGCTGACCTGCTATCACCAAAGTCAGAAAAACAGCGATTCCCGCACCCGTCTCCGACTGCTAGAATCCTCGAACAATAACCGGGGAGACTCAGAATGCAAGTCCTGAAGCGGCTGGCCGCAGTTGGTGCAATTGCTTTTTCAACGCTGAACTGGGCATCGGAGCCGGGCCTCACCGACACCACCATCTCAATCGGTATGTCTGCGCCATTTTCGGGGCCGAACGCTGCCTATGGCATCGATATGCGTCAAACCATTCTGGCCTATTTTGGACAATTGAACAAAAACGGTGGCATCAACGGCCGCACACTGGAATTAGTATCGCTTGACGACGGTTACGAAACAGAGCGCACCGTCGCCAACACCAAAACGTTATTGCAGGAAAAAAACGCTTTTGCTCTACTTGCCTATTACGGCTCCAGCCCAACCACCGAAGCGTTAAACAATGTCATTGGCCCGGCCAAGGTGCCATTGGTCGGAACCATTTCCGGCGCCAGCACACTGCGCGAACCCATCAGCACCAATCCAAACTCGCGTTATATGTTCAATGTTCGCGCCAGCTACGCAGACGAAACCGAAGCCATGATTAACCAACTCGTTTCGCTGGGCCTGAAAAATATTGCGGTGCTCTATCAAAATGACGGCTTCGGCAAATCCGGGCTAGAAGGAGTGACCAACGCACTCAAAAAACATGGGCAAACCCCCTCGGCGGTGGGCACGGTTGAGCGCAATTCGATTGAAGTGGCGAAGGCTATTGAATCGATCAGCAAAGCCAACCCCCAGGCGGTCGTTATGGTGACGCTCTACAAACCGACAGCTGCCTTCATCAAGGCGATGAAGAAATCTGGACAAAATCCAATGTTCATGACTCTTTCCCCAGTCGGCACCGAGCAACTCGTCCAGGAACTCGGACCAGAGGCGCGCGGCATCGGCATTTCTCAAGTCGTCCCCTACCCCTGGAATAACGTCACCCCGGTTGTCCGCGAATACCAAAAACTCGCAACCCAGCCAGGCAGCTACTCGTATTACGGCATGGAAGGCTACCTGATGGCTCGCACACTGGTCGAAGGATTAAAGCGTGCCGGCCGTGACCTGACTCGCGAAAAACTGGTCTCTTCGCTGGAAAGCATCAACAACGTGGACTTTGGCGGTTACCGCATCAATTATTCAGGCACTGCCCGCCATGGCTCGCGCTTTGTCGAACTGACAGTTGTGGGACCGGGCGGCAGAATTCTCAAGTAATCACCACCAGCCAGGCACCTATTTAATTTTAGCTCCATCATCGACATGCATTTCCCACAAAAGAGCTGCGGTCGACACGTAAAAATGGCCCTTTTTCAGGGCCATTTTTACCTCTGGAAATATCAGGCTCGGCGCCAAGAGCTGCCCTGAGGACTATCATCCAGCACAATGCCGGCAGCCTTAAGCTCATCGCGAATACGATCAGCCTCCGCGAAGTTTTTAGCATTTTTGGCCGCCGTGCGCTGAACAATCATCTGTTCAATCGCCACCTCATTCAATCCCGCCACACCAGCGCCACCTTGCAGATAAGCCATCGGCTCCCGTTCGAGCAAACCGATTACGCCGCCCAGCGCCTTGAGTAGCGCCGCCAACTCGTTGCTGCGCTGGCGATTTACCTCACCGGCCAGTTCAAAAAGCACAGCAATCGCGCCATGGGAATCGAAATCTTCATTCAGCGCGGCACGGAAGCG
>JAUYQT010000652.1 GCA_030697085.1 Azonexus sp.
TGCCGATCAGCGCGATAGCGCTTGTCGCATCATCGATCCAGGCCGCGTCGGGCAGGGCATTCTGACCGAAAACCTGATGCCGGAAATCGCGCATTTCCAGCCGAATGTGCGACATGTCACGGAGTTGCTGACTCCACATTCGCACCGCCTCGAAGTGGTCACGCAACTCGGTGGCGGTTGGGGTTTTGAGCGTCAGGCGCTTGGGGAAAGCCGGATTGCCGAGGATTTCCCCGCCAAGGATTTCACCTTTATCCCACCAGCGTTGTACCTGCTGGCGCAGTTCGGGCGGTGTGCTCCACTTCATCCGGCCTGCCTCGCTTTTTCCTCCCGATAAGCCTCGATGCTGAGATTGCGTAACTTCGAATCGCGACCATTCTCGTTATGGACATAGCCAACGCTGGCGACATGCGGCTCGATGATGTGGATTTTCTGCAGCGGCGTGACGATGAGCAATTGCAGATTAAGTTGGGCAAACAGCTTCAAGCCATATTGCGCCGATTCATCCGAGCCACGCCCGAAGGCTTCGTCAATCACCACAAAGCGGAAGGAACGCGAGCGCACCGCGCCCCATTCCAGCCCGAACTGGTAGGCCAGACTGGCGGCAAGAATGGTGTAGGCCAGCTTTTCCTTCTGGCCGCCGGATTTACCGCCGGAATCGGAATAATGCTCGTGCTCGACGCCATCCTCGCGGTAACGCTCGCTGGCGCCGAAGATGAACCAGTGGCGTACGTCGGTGACTTTCGCCGTCCACCGCTTGTCGAGTTCGGATTGCCCGTCGCGGCCACGGAAGCGGTCGATGATGTTCTTGACCTGCATGAACTTGGCTTCGGAATATTGCGCGTCTTCCGAACCGCTCAGCGCGCCTTCGGTGCAGGCGCGCAACTCGCTCTGGAAAGCGCGACTGTCGGCAACCGGCGTCGGCTGTGATTCAAGGACGATGACGCGGCCCGGGTTGTAGTCGATCTGCGTCAGCGAGGTGTTGATCAGCGCAATGCGTTCCTTGATGTCCTCCCGCTCACGCGCCAGTTGGGCATTGAAATTGGCAATTTCGTTGATGGTATTGACGTTGAGCAATTCCTTGAAGCGCGCCTCGTAACGCGGCAAATCGTCGGCCTTGAGCTTCTTCAGCAGGTTTTCGTACTCGAAGGCGGCGGCCAGGCTGGCGTCGATTTCAGCGGTTTCGAGCTTGAATTCGTCCTTGAAGAAGGACATCGCCTTGATGATTTTTTCGGCCAGCGTTCTGAGCTTGCGCTCCTCACCATCAATGCGCGTTTGCAGCCAGCCGCGCATATCCTGTTCGCGGTTATCGCAGGATTCAATGCTCAATTGATGCTCGCCGAGCGCCTCTGCCCGCAGCGCTTCGAGCGCCAGGGTGGCCCGCGCCAGTTCTTCGGGCAACAAGGCAGCAATGATTTCATCGGCCATGCGAGTCAGCTCCTGCGCGGCTTCCCGTTTCGCCTCGATGCCGCCCAGTTCGCCGGTTTTTTCCTTGATCGAGGTCTCGCCAGCCAACAATGCCGCCTGTGCCTCCTTCAATTTCTCACTCAACTGTTTGAGTAAATCGGAGGCCGATTCAAGCTGGCGTTTTTCTTCCATTAGCCGGGCAATTTCGGTGGCTGCGGTCGACCAGTCAATTTCCTCAAAATCGCTGAAGACTTCCAGCTTGGCCAGCGCATCGAGCTGAGCGGCCAGCGTGCGGCGGTCTTTCTCCAACTGACTGATCAAGGCGGCGATGTCGCCCATCTGCTTTTCCAAACGCTGCGCCTGTCCTTCCAGCGCCGCAATCTTGGCCGTATTGCTCCAGCCGAGCACGTAACGGCTGCGGTCGTCGAGGCGGTGACGGTCGTCCTTTTCATGCCGCTCGCCGGCAGCCTTGATCTGGCCGGTACGGGTGATGGCGCGGGTTTCGCGGCGGAATTGTTCCTGGGTCAGGCAACAGGCAACATCGAAGCGATGCGCCAGTTCGCGCTCCAGCCAGTCGTAGCAAGTTGATTCCGGCTTGATCGACAACTTGCGGGCGAGTGAATCGCGATGCAGCTCGGGCAAATCCTTGTTGCGACCGGCTTGGCGAATGCGGAAATAGACCAGCCGCCCGCGCAAATGCGTGCGATCCACCCAGTCGGCCACCGCCGCATAATGTTCATCCGGCACCAGCAGCGACAGCCCGAAACCGCGCAGCAGCCGCTCGGCCGCGCCTTCCCAGTCGCGCTCTTCTTCGCGCACCTGGATCAGCTCGCCGGCAAAGGGCATCTCGTCCTCGGCCAGCTTCAATGCGGCACACAAGGCGGCGCGCAAGCTGATCTGATCGGTTGGAATATTGCTGCGCCGGGCTTTCAGGCTGCGGATTTCGGCGCTCAGCGTATCGTGTTCCTTTTTGCCTTGGGCGAAATTGACGCTGTGCTCGGTCAAGCCATTTTGCAGGTCGGCATCGCGTTGGCGTGAGGTTTCGCGGAGCAGGGCCAGGCGGTTGTGCTGGGCGAGAAAGGCGCTTTCGTCACTGGCTGACGGTTCGCCGATCGTCTTGGTCAGCGTGTCGTAATGGCGCGCTTTTTCCTGCCGCTTGTTGCGTTCCTGTTCCTGCTGGCGGATCTCGTGGGCCAGGCGTTCCAGGCGGTCGCCGCCGTTATCGGCCACGGCCTGCTTCAGTTCATCGACGTCGCGACGCTGGATCTCGCGCGCCTCTTCCAGACGCTTGATCTGGGTGTCGAGCTTTTCCCAATCTTCGGCCAGTTTAGCCAGACGCTTGTCGAGCAGCTGGCGCTTGAGGCTGGCGAAGTAGGGTCGCAGCCATTCGCGACATTGGCGCAAGGTGTCGATCTGCCGGGTCAATTCGCCGTGGCGACTGCTATCGGCAACCAGCGGCAGCAACAATTCGACCTGCCGTTTGGCCCGTAAAACGGCGCCATGGGCCCGGCTCAAGTCGTCAAAATGGCCGATCAGCGCGGAAATTCGCGGCGCCACATCGAAGGGTTCCAGCATGTTGCTGCGGACGAAATCCGTCAGGTTGCCGACTGATTTCATCGACACCGTTTGGTGGAACAACTCCAGCGCCTGTTCGTTATCAATACCGAAACGGCGGCGAAACCAGGCACCGTAAGGCGGGAAGCTGTCCTCAATCATGCAACCACCGGCGCGCAGGCGCTTTTTGAGTTGCGTGATATCCGTGCCGAAATTGGCGAAATCCGTCGCGATATTCAGGTCGCGCTCCGCACCGACAAAGAAGCGCGCCGGCTGGCCCTGGGCATCCTTCAGCCAGAACACCTGGGCCAGCGTCACCGTCTGGTCGTAACCGGCGTTGTGAAAGACGCC
>JAUYQT010000843.1 GCA_030697085.1 Azonexus sp.
CAATTGGCTGCAATGATAATCGGGATGGGCCTTGTCTGGCCGCTGGCAAATCTGGCTCTGGCCGATGACAAGCTGGCTTTGCCGAGCCCGACGACGTTTGTGGTCAATATGGAGTTGGGCGATCTGCGTCAGGCCGAGGCCTGGCTGGATGCCGGCTTGCCGCCTGACTTCATGGGGAGTCGAATAGGCTCGGGTCTGATGATCGGCGCTTGGGAAGGTAATCTTGATCTGATGCGTTTGTTTCTGGCGCGGGGCGCCGAGATCAACCGGATGAACGACAAAGGTGAGTCGCCGATTACGCTCGCCGCCTGGCGCGGTCATCTAAATGCCGTTAAATGGCTGGTTGACCGTGGTGCTCGCATCAATGCCCCGAGCCGGCATTGGTCCGCGCTGCATTACGCTGTTTTTGCCGGGCAGACTGAAGTGGCTGATTATCTGATCGCTCAGGGGGCGGATATTCAGGCCCGGACTACCAATGGTTCAACGGCCTTGATGATGGCGATTTATGAAGGCCGCGAAGATCTGGCGCGTAAGTTGATCGAGAAAGGCGCCGACCGAACGCCGAAAAATGATTGGGGTGATGGTGCGCTGGAGTGGGCGATGCGCTTCAATCATCTGAACATTGCGCGCATGGTGAGCAATCCCGAAGAATTCAATGTCGCCGTTAGCCAGCCTAAAGAAAATTGGGGCGAGCCACGGCGTTCATTCAGTATGTCGAAAGAATTGGAAGAACTGCTCGGCATGCGCGAAATACTGGTCCAGCGAGGCTTGTCGATTGAGGCTATTGACAAGCGAATCGCCACCGAGCGCGTGCGTGTCGTGCGTAGCGAGTTCGACCGCCAGGCCCCGGCAACGCGGGCTGCAACCCTGGAAGTCAGCGCCAGCCGTAAAAATCCGCAGGTGCAGTCGACGCAGATTATTTACGACAGCAAAGGAAAAGCAGCCGGCTTCAAAGTGCCAGCGGCAACGTATAGCGGCAAACCCAAAATGCCGATCAAGCAGCCGACTAAAAACTACTGATCGCGGTGTCTCGGCTGGCGGACTCGCTGCACCGACTTGCCTCGCGTTATTTTTTCAAGATCGTTGTTTGGCAGAGGTTGACACCAGTGCCTGCAGTGATCCCGTGTCGCTGAGGCTTCCCGTTTAGTTGGGGGCTTCCTCTGTGGCACAATCGAGGCCATTTTCCTTGGCTTAGAACTTATGAAATTTGCTTTCTCCCTGATTGCCCTTGTTCTCTTCGCGCTGATTATTCCGTTCTTGATTCCTGGCTCCGGCCAGCAGGATGGCGTTGATCCGAATAGCAATCTGCCGTGGCAGGTCACCGTCGATGCGCAGGGTGGAAGCACTGTGTTTGGCCTGAAACCGGGTATCAGCACGCTGGGCGAAGTGCGTCAGCGACTGGGCGACGAAATTGATGTGGCGATTATTGCCGAGCCGGACGAGTTGGGGGCGCTGGAGGGTTATTACTCGCAAGTAGCGCTGGGTTTTGTGTTGGCCAAGGTCATTGTTACGGTCGACGCGACAAATGAGGCAATTTCCGTGATGCGTGAACGCGCCTTGAAGGCGAAGCATATGGATAGTTTGACTCGCAAGATCACGCTGCAGCCAGCTGATCTGGCCGCCGCTGATCAATTGCCGGTACGGGCGATCAGCGTTATTCCGACGGTGAATCTGGATGAGGCAACCATTATTCAGCGTTTCGGTGAGCCGGCTGAGCGCATTGTGCTTTCGGAGAAACGGACACACTTGCTTTATCCAAAGTTCGGACTGGATATCCTGGTCGATGTAGATGGCAAGGAATTGTTGCAATACGTTGCGCCACAGCAATTTGCGTCCTTGCGCGAGCCGCTGCTTGTTGAGTTGTCAGCAAAGGCGGCAGAAAAAGCGGCAGGGCAGGCAACGGATAAGCCAGTGGAAAACTCGGCGCGCTGAGCGGGGCATGGTCGTCCCTTATCTGCTAAAATCACCGGTTTTTCAACTGACTAGCTTTTGCGGAGCAATTATATGGCTATCGAACTCGCCCTCTCCATCATCAAACCTGACGCTGTTGCCAAGAACGTTATTGGCAAGATTTATTCCCGTTTTGAATCCAACGGTCTGAAGATCGTTGCCTCCCGCATGGTTTGGTTGTCCGAACAGGAAGCTGGCCAGTTTTACGCTGTGCACAAGGCTCGTCCTTTCTTCAAGGATCTGGTTTCCTTCATGACCTCCGGTCCGGTCATGGTTCAAGTGCTCGAAGGCGAAAACGCCATCGCCAAGAACCGCGAACTGATGGGCGCCACCAACCCGAAAGAAGCCGCTGCCGGCACCATCCGTGCTGATTTCGCCGAATCGATCGACGCCAACGCCGTGCATGGCTCTGACGCGCCGGAAACCGCCGCGGTGGAAGTTGCTTTCTTCTTCCCGGGCCTGAACGTTTACGCTGGTCGTTGATTCAAATATCCGTTGTCCCCGTGCAAGCGGGGACTCAGTTTGTGCTGAATTCCCGCTCCGGCGGGAATGACGGTTTAGGATGCTGATGCAAAATCTTCTCGATTTCGATGCCGAAGGCCTGACTGCCTGGTTTGCCGAGCAGGGTGAAAAGCCCTTCCGCGCCAAGCAGGTGCTGCGCTGGATGCATCGTTCGGGCGTGGCAGATTTCGACGCCATGACCGATATTGCCAAGAGCCTGCGGGAAAAGCTCAAGGCAACGGCGGTGATCGCGCCGCCGACTGTCGTTTCCGACAAGGTCTCGGAAGACGGTACGCGTAAATTTTTGATCGACGTCGGCAATGGCAACGCGGTGGAAACCGTGTTTATTCCCGAGGCCGAACGCGGCACGCTGTGCGTGTCGACGCAAGCTGGTTGCGCGCTTGATTGCGCCTTCTGTTCGACCGGCAAACAAGGTTTCAACCGCAACCTGACGGTGGCGGAAATCATCGGTCAGGTCTGGTTGGCCAATCGCGCGCTCGGCGCGGTGCACGGTGATGAACGGGTGATTTCCAACGTCGTGCTGA
>JAUYQT010000855.1 GCA_030697085.1 Azonexus sp.
TAGCCAAGCCACCGAGAGACATCAGGTTGGCCGATATACCCAGCTTGTTCATCGCAACGAAGGTTAACAAGGGCGTCAAGACCAGCGTCGCGACCACAATCAGCGAGGAACGAACATCACCAAGGAAAAGAAAAAGTACGACTACAACAAGCAAAACACCTTCGAGAAGCACCTTGGTCACTGTCCAGAGCGCCGCATCAACCAATTCCGAGCGGTCGTAATAAGGCACAATTTTCAAGCCGTCCGGCAGCATGTTCTTGCTGTTGATCTCGTCAACCCTTGCCTTGATCTTGGTAACGACCGACTTCGCGTTACCACCAGAAAGCATCATGACGATACCACCCACCGCCTCGGTCGTACCATTTTTGACGACGGCTCCGGCGCGCACCTCGTGACCTATTTGAACTTCAGCGACATCGCGCACGAAGACCGGCACACCGTCCTTTTCTTTGAGGACGATCACCCGTAGGTCGTCGAGATCTTTGATCAGTCCGACGCCTCTGATCAGGTACTGCTCAGCATAGTGCGGCAAAATACCGCCCGCCGAATTGGCATTGTTACGCCCGACCGCCTTATAAACATCGGTAATATTCAAACCAAAGTGGCGTAACCGATCTGGATTCACCAGCACCTGATATTGTTTGGAAAAGCCACCCTGCGAGTTGATTTCTGCCACCCCCGGAATCGAGCGCAACAAGGGCCTTGCAACCCAATCCTGAGCGGTCCGGCGTTGCATCAACTCTTCCACGGTCAGGGCTCGGTCACCGTCATCCGCCCGCTCCAAAGTGTACTGATAAACCTCGCCCAAACCGGTCGAAACCGGCCCGAGTATTGGGGTAATCCCTTCTGGCAAGCGGGAACCAACCTCCAACAGTCGCTCCATGACGAGTTGCCGGGCAAAATAAACATTGGTTTTGTCGGAGAATACCAGCGTAATCAAGGAAAGGCCTGGCCGGTTCAGGGAGCGCATTTCTTCGAGGCCCGGCAAGCCAGTCATCGCGATTTCCAAAGGCACCGTGGCCGAGCGCTCAACCTCTTCTGGCGAACGGCCCGGCGCCTCGGTAGCAATCTGAACCTGAATGTTGGTCACGTCAGGGAAGGCATCGACCGAGAGCTTGCGTGCGGCATCAAGGCCAAACATAAGCATGACAGCGGCGATCACCGCAACAATAAGGCGCTGCGCCAGCGCGCCGCGAACTAGGGATTCAATCACGAGCCCTCCGCTGCTATACGGTTGCGTTCGTTATTCAGATGAAATGCGCCCTCAACGACGATTCGCTCATCGCCTTTGAGACCATTGAGAACCACTCTTTGCCCACCCTGCTCAACGCCGAGCTTTACCTTGACCAAACGAAACGCTCCTGAGGCCTCGGCGACAAACACGTGATCTGTATCGTTCTCACGAACGACTGCGGCGGCAGGTATCACTAGTCGATCTGCCGGTTTGGCTTCAATCAAGAGCGAGGCAAGCATGGCCGGTTTCAACCGACCGTCCCGATTATCAAGCGCAGTTCGAACCAATACCGTCCTTGTTGCCGGGTCAACCGTCTGGCCGACAAAGACCAGTTTTCCCCACAGCTTTTCGTCTCCTAGCGCCGGCACTTCAATGATGACTGATTGGCCCTCCTTGACCCGACTGATCTGCTGTTCAGGGACTTGTGCCACGGCCCACAAACTGGATAGGTCAGCAACCACGAACAAGGAGTCCGCCGGCTGCACAACCTGCCCCTGAGCCAGTTTCCGTTCAACCACCACGCCACTCAAGGTCGACACCACGGACATCAAAGAATTGACAGCACCGTCCCTGCCCAGGCGTTCAATAGCTGCGGGTGTCACGCCAAGCAGCTGCAACTGGTCAGCTGCCGCCCGAGTTTCAGCGACAGAAATTTGGTGCTCGCTCTGTCGGCGCTGCAATTCTGCCAAAGCAATCACGTCAGCTTCAAATAGGGCTTTTGCCCGCTCAGCGTTACGCCGATTCAACTCCAATTCAGCTCTTGCCCTCAGATATGCAAGCTGCTGCGTAGAAAGTTCGCTGCTATTGAGGCGGGCCAGTACGTCACCTTTTTTTACCGACTGACCAAGAACCGCATCAATTTCGGTTACCCGGCCAGTAATGGTTGCACCAATACGGGCAAAATGCTGCTTGTCAAAGTCGATACTACCCGGCACCCGCAAAGTTTCAGCCACGGGTTGGCTGGACACGTTGGCCAACTTGATCTGCGCGACCAGTTCGGCGGCCGGCGTCACCAAAGCCGAGTCAGACAAGGGCGCAGCAACAGTCTTGACCTCCTCATTGTTGCACCCGGCGAGTACTGCTGCGGTCAACAGAATAAATAAGGCATTTCTCATTAATTACTCCCTCCGGGCAGCGCCCGTAATCTTTCAATTTCAACCCAGGCACTGGCCAGTTCAAAGCGGGCAGCGATCAATTCAGAGCGTGCTGCACGAAAGACGCGCTGCGCGTCCAGCACCTCGAGGAAACCGCGCTCACCAAAGCGGTATGCTGATTCAGCGACCTTCAGAGCCGCTTCAGCACTCCGGACGATGCCCGACTCCAATGCCTGCGACTGCGACTGCGCAATTTCATACTGCTGGTAAGCAACTTCAAGCGCCTTGGTCAAAGAAAATTCTTGCGACTCCAGTTCGTTCCTCGCTCGCGACAATTGGGCCGCAGCCGAACCAACCGGCCCGGCTCGCCGGTCCCACAGGGGTACCGAAAGGACAACACCAAATTGTGAATTGCGCATATCCGGGTCCTCTTGCATGCCAGCCTTCAGCGCAATGTTGGGCCAGCGGAGACTGCGTTCGAGTTCAAGTTGCCGCTCGGCTCGCACAGTTTCGGCCCG
>JAUYQT010000861.1 GCA_030697085.1 Azonexus sp.
AGCACGATGGCTTTGTACGTGATGTGATCGATTTTTTTGATGGGTCACTCATTGAGTCTTCAATTAAACCTATAGCGTAAATGGAGAAATCAAAATGATGAAGGGTGGTCTTGCCGGCCTGATGAAGCAGGCGCAGATGATGCAGGAAAATATGAAAAAGGGTCAGGAGCAACTAGCCCTGGTTGAGGTTGAGGGGCAGGCGGGGGCTGGTATGGTCAAAATACTCATGACCTGCGCACATGATGTTCGCCGAGTTAGTATCGATCCCTCGGTAATGGATGATCGCGAAATGCTGGAAGATCTTGTTGCTGCCGCGGTTAACGATGCCATGCGGCGTGGCGAGGCGCTTAGCCAGGAGAAGATGTCTGGTTTCACTGCCGGGCTAAATCTGCCACCAGGTTTCAAGCTGCCATTTTAAGTGACACCTTCTGGCCTTGAGTCGCTGATCGAAGCGCTGCGTTGTTTGCCGGGCGTTGGGCCGAAATCGGCTCAGCGTATGGCCTATCATCTTTTACAGCATGATCGCCAAGGTGCAGAGCGTCTTGCTGATGCCGTGCAGCATGCATTGCAGGCGATACGGCGCTGCCAGCGTTGTAACACATTTACTGAGGCGGAAATTTGTGAGCGATGTTTGTCGCTACGTCGTGATCCGACTCTGCTTTGCGTGGTTGAGACCCCCGTTGATATGAACATGATTGAGCAAACCTTGGCATACCAAGGGCTTTACTATGTTCTTATGGGACGACTTTCACCACTTGATGGCGTCGGAGCTGCCTCGCTTGGACTTGATCGCTTGGTAGCACGTGCCCTGGACGGTGTGGTCAGGGAGGTTGTGTTAGCCACCAATTTCACCAATGAGGGGGAGGCGACCGCTCATTACGTTAGTGCTCTGCTTGGTTCCAAGGGCTTATTGGTGAGCAGGATAGCGCGTGGAGTGCCGGTCGGTGGCGAGCTGGAATATGTTGATAGCGGAACATTGGCACAGTCTTTGCGCGAGCGGAAAGCCTGTCAAAGGTGACAACTGCTTTTATCACGGGTTCCGATGTCGTATAATCCAGCGTTTATTTTTAATCCCATCCAATTCCTTTAGGGGTCAGCGTTATGAGCAAACAAGGAAAAATGGACTGCGGTAGACGGCGCTTGATCGTTGCCACCGCGGCCGTGGGCGGAGTGGGCGCAGTTGCTGCGCTCGTGCCGTTTGTGTCCAGCTTGCTTCCATCCGAACGTGCCAAAGCAGCAGGCGCTCCGGTCGAAGTCGATATTAGCAAGCTCGAGCCAGGTCAAATGATGACCGTAGAGTGGCGTGGCAAACCCGTGTGGATCATCAACCGCACCAAAGATATGCTTGAAACGCTGACCAAGCTGAATGATGCTGTGGCCGATCCGAAATCTGAGAAGCAGCAACAGCCTGCTTACGCTCAGAATGAAACGCGCTCAATCAAGCCGGAAATGATGGTTGTTGTTGGTATTTGTACACACTTAGGCTGTTCGCCATCCTCCAAGTTCAAAGCTGGTGTTGATGAAGGAATGCCTGGCGACTGGCTGGGGGGCTTTCTCTGCCCGTGCCATGGTTCAACCTTCGACTTTGCTGGACGTGTGTATAAATCGAAACCTGCTCCGACCAATCTCGAAGTGCCGCCGCACGTGTATCTCTCCGATACCCGTATTGTGATCGGTGAAGACAAGAAGGGAGCATAAAAATGGCTGCTGGCAATTTTGAAAAGTATAAATCTGACGGCTCAATCGGTGGCAATGTGCTGGAGTGGGTTGACGCCCGTTTCCCGGCAACGTCACTGTGGAAAGGCCATCTTTCCGAGTATTACTGCCCGAAGAACTTCAATTTTTGGTATTTCTTTGGTTCGCTTGCCTTGTTGGTGCTGGTAATTCAGATCGTTACAGGAATTTTCCTGGTAATGCATTACAAACCGGATGCTGCATTGAACGCGAATGGTGTGCCAATTGCATTTGCTTCCGTTGAGTACATCATGCGCGATGTGCCTGGTGGCTGGTTGATTCGCTACATGCATTCGACCGGTGCTTCGGCCTTCTTCATCGTGATTTATCTGCACATGTTCCGTGGCCTACTTTACGGTTCATATCGCAAGCCACGTGAACTGACCTGGTTGTTTGGCGTCGGTATCTTCCTGGTGTTAATGGGTGAGGCCTTTTTCGGTTACCTATTGCCATGGGGGCAAATGTCCTATTGGGGCGCGCAGGTGATTGTTAACCTGTTCTCGGCCATTCCTGTGATCGGTTCAGACCTGTCCCTGATTATTCGCGGTGACTTTGTCGTCGGAGACGCAACGCTTAATCGCTTTTTCTCGTTCCATGTCATCGCTTTCCCGCTGGTTTTGGTTGGTTTGGTTGCCGCTCACGTGCTTGCGTTACATGAGACCGGTTCAAACAACCCGGATGGTATTGAGATCAAGGCAAACAAGG
>JAUYQT010000864.1 GCA_030697085.1 Azonexus sp.
ATGATCCAGTAGTCCTTCTCGACCAGCACCGGATCAATCCCGCGCTGATCGGCAACGATCGCCAAAAGCTCGTTGAAATCGCTACGCGTATGCAGAAAGTCAGGCATTCAGCCACCGCATGAAACGTTTCTGGGTGGCGACAGAGCCGTAATCCGAAACAGCCCGCTTCAGCCTAGCCTGATCAAAGTCGGGCAGCTTGCGCTCCACCATCTCTAGCACACGGTTCTTGTCCTCTGCCAATTCGTCCAGATTGTTGATGGCATCGACCAGCAAGAATTCCGGCGTCAGTTGCTTTGGAAAGCGTGGCTTGACGCGGAAATCGAACTGGCGGTTCCCGAACGAAAAGAGGCCGTGCCGTTTGTGGTTGTACACAAGCGTTTTGTTATAGAGCTGCGATGTTCCCAAGCCCAGCGCGTTATAGCTTGAAGGGGAGAACACGAGAAAATCCTTGTCGCGCAAGAAAGTGGCAACCAGTTCCTGATCGTCCGGGGGCAACACGCCAAACACCGATTTCTTGGGCGCGTAGTAAAGCCCCTGCGCCAGTCGTTTCAAGTTGCCTCCAGAAACCAACTCGCGAAGGTGCCGGTCAACCGCATTGGATACCCGTGCCAAGTCCTCTCTGCGATACACCTTACCGGCGTCCAGCATCCTGCTCACTTGATCTAGGGTACCAACCCGTGTCGGCGGGGTGTCGAAAGGGGAACTTACTAGCTTCACTGAATGAATTCTCATTGACGTTTCATGCAAATTATAGCCGGCGTTGGGTATCTCTGCTATCACCCATCGTCCCCGGCACAGACCTGCTTGATAAACTGATAAATCCAGCCAGTCGTCGCCCGCGTATCGCGCAGCACCGCCCCGCGCTGTTTGGTTGGCAACCATGCGCGCTGTTCTTCAGGCGCTCCTTCATATCTTTATCCTCACCCACCAGCAATTCATTCGGGATGCTGATCGACTTGCTGAAGAGTCGGCAGCCCGTCAGTTCCAGCTCCACAAATTGAATCTTGGATTCAAAACCACGCTCCACGCGTGCGTGCGCCCCCCAAACATACTGACGTTGAACCTGAGGAAGATACCAGCCATCACTCAATCTATTTAGCCGCTCCATGGCGTCACGAATTGCAATTCCGTCGTAAGACATCCAAGTTATCCCTAGTCTAAATTTTTAGGTTGCTTACACAAGTGGCCGCAGACTTCAGCCGCAAAAAATGCTTCATGAACGAACAGCTCAGTTCGAACACGAACTCCACTTCTGCCGTGATCACCGCATCGTCGTGCTTGATGTAGGTGTTCTGGTATTTCGTGAAATACTCAACCAGCTTCTGGAACATATTGGCCAATTCGGCAGAGCCGCCACGCGCCTTTACGTACTGGCCAATCAGCGGCATCTGGTTTTCGAGTGATTTATCGTTTCCCATCAGCTCGCACACCAGAATCTCCACTGCCAGGCGCAGGTCATCAAGCGTGTTGCGCTGAAAGATGCCAGCCCTGTGCTTGTGCAGCGCCTCGTCGAACGGTTTGCGCGCGGCGGGGTGATCGGCAAGCCAATGGCGCGTTTCCTGCACCAGCGTGGCGTGCAGTGGGCTGGCGTTGTCCTGATCGGCGAATTCCTGATA
>JAUYQT010000866.1 GCA_030697085.1 Azonexus sp.
GCACTGATCAAAAATACACCCAATGAAACCAAGCGGTAATACTTTATAACTAGCCACACCATACCCGCCGCAAGCCCACACCCCTCGATAGACGCAATAACGATTACCTATCAGCACAATGAAAGCAATTAATTGGTTGAATTTCAAGCCAGCCCCTACTATTCATTCGTCTTTACTTTCAACCACACGGAGAAACACCATGTCGATTATCAATTCCCAAATCAAACCCTTTAAAGCAACCGCCTTCCTCAACGGTAAATTTGTCCCGGTTTCCGACGCGGACCTAAAAGGCAAGTGGTCTATTGTTTTCTTCTACCCGGCTGACTTTACCTTTGTCTGCCCGACCGAACTGGGCGATCTGGCAGACGTCTATCCCGAGTTCCAGAAGCTTGGCGTCGAGTGCTACTCGGTTTCGACCGACACGCATTTCACGCACAAAGCCTGGCACGACACCTCCGACACCATCCAGAAGATCACCTATCCGATGATCGGTGATCCGACCGGTACCATCACCCGCAATTTCGACGTGATGATTGAAGAAGAGGGCCTGGCACTGCGCGGCACCTTCGTGATCAATCCGGAAGGCGTGATCAAGGTTGCCGAGATTCATGATCTGGGCATCGGCCGCGATGCCAAGGAACTGCTGCGCAAGGTTCAGGCGGCTCAGTACGTTGCCTCCCACCCGGGTGAAGTTTGCCCGGCCAAATGGACGCCGGGTGATGCAACGCTGACGCCCTCCCTGGATCTAGTCGGCAAGATCTGATTAGACGGTAATTTTTAGCATCCAGGATCGAGCGGCACTGACCGCTTGATCCTCTGGATTTCACTGCAATGTTGCGGTCGACATTAAAACCAGCGCTTTTTTTAGCCGCAATATTTCAGTGAATTTCTGCACAGGGAGAACGACATGCTCGACAACAATATCAAGACCCAGCTCACGGCTTACCTCGAAAAACTGCAACGCCCGATCGAACTCGTCGCCTCGCTCGACGACAGCACTCAGGCGCAAGAAATGCGTGGCCTGCTCACCGACATCACCGAGCTTTCGAGCAAAGTCAGCCTGCGCGAAAACGGCGCAGCCTCATTACGCCCTTCGTTCGCCATCAGCCAACCTGGCGAAACGCCCCGCATCAGCTTTGCCGGCATCCCGATGGGTCACGAATTCACCTCTTTGATCCTCGCCTTGTTGCAGACCGGTGGCCACCCACCCAAGGTGGACGCCGAAATCATTGAACAGATCCGCAATCTGTCTGGCACCTTCCATTTTGAAACCTTCATCTCGCTCTCTTGCCACAACTGCCCGGATGTCGTCCAGGCGCTCAATTTAATGGCGGTGATCAATCCCGGCATCAGCCACACGATGATTGACGGTGCGCTTTATCAGGATGAAGTTAACCAGCGCAAAATCATGGCGGTGCCGACTGTTTTTCTAAATGGTGAAGAGTTTGGTCAGGGGCGAATGAGTATTGAAGAAATCATCGCCAAACTTGACACCGGGTCGGCGGCGCGCGATGCCGAAAAACTCAATGCCAAGGCGCCTTACGATGTGTTGATTATCGGTGGCGGCCCGGCTGGCGCCTCAGCGGCAATTTACGCGGCGCGTAAAGGCATTCGGACGGGGGTGGTGGCTGAGCATTTTGGCGGCCAAGTGCTCGATACGCTGGGCATCGAGAATTTCATTTCGGTCAAGGCAACCGATGGCCCAAAATTGGCCATGGCACTGGAACAGCATGTCCGTGATTACGATGTCGACATCATGAACCTACAGCGCGCCAGCCAGCTCATTGCGGGGGAACTGATCGAAATTCGGCTCGAGAACGGCGCCTCACTGAAAAGCAAATCGGTCATTCTGGCGACCGGCGCGCGTTGGCGTGAAATGAATGTGCCAGGCGAGAAGGAATATCGCGGCAAGGGTGTTGCTTACTGCCCGCATTGCGACGGCCCGCTATTCAAAGGCAAACGCGTCGCCGTGATTGGCGGCGGTAATTCAGGGGTTGAAGCAGCGATTGATCTTGCCGGGATCGTCGGTCATGTCACGCTGTTGGAATTTGACGGCCAGTTACGCGCCG
>JAUYQT010000129.1 GCA_030697085.1 Azonexus sp.
GCCGTGGGGAGGTTTAGACGGAATGTTTTGGTTGTTGTTGTCGGGGTGGCATTGCGATTGGCAGGCTGGAACCATAACAGTTTTGAGCGGCTTGTCGCGCAACTGCTCAGGGGTGATTGGGAAAATTTCTATTGCCGGCCATTTGAGTATCCTCAATGACTTGGTACAAGCACGGTTCGGCTGCCGTTGGATTCCATCGGGCTAACAATACCCGCGATTTCCATCCGTTCGACCAGGCGAGCGGCGCGGTTGTAGCCAATCCGCAGTTGGCGCTGGACAAGCGAGATCGAGGCACGGCGTGACTCGATGACAATGGCGACAGCCTGATCGTAAAGCGGGTCGTTTTCTTCGGCATTGCTGCTGCCGCCAGCTTCCGCTTCGCTACCCTCCGGGCTGCCGAGTACCGCATCGAGGTAATCCGGGGTGCCGTACTGTTTCAGATGTTCAGCCAGCGCATGCACCTCGTCATCGGCGACGAAGGCACCGTGCACCCGTTGCGGATAACCCGTACCCGGCGGCAGGTAAAGCATGTCCCCTTGACCAAGCAGGGTTTCAGCGCCCATTTGGTCGAGGATGGTCCGACTGTCGACCTTGGAGGAGACCTGGAAGGCAATCCGTGTCGGAATATTGGCTTTGATCAGTCCAGTGATGACATCAACAGAGGGGCGCTGGGTGGCGAGAATCAAGTGGATGCCTGCCGCGCGGGCTTTCTGAGCCAGGCGAGCGATCAATTCCTCAATTTTCTTACCGGCGACCATCATGAGGTCGGCAAACTCGTCGACCACGACCACAATGAAGGGCAATGTCGACAGGGGTATCGGACTTTCTAGAACCAAGGGATCGGGATCATAGATCGTGCGACCGGCATCCTCCGCTTCGCGGATTTTCTGGTTGAAGCCCGACAGGTTGCGTACGCCGAGCAGGCTCATCAGCCGGTAGCGGCGCTCCATTTCCGTCACACACCAGTGCAGTGCATTGGCTGCGAGTTTCATGTCGGTGACGACCGGCGCGAGCAAGTGCGGGATACCGTTATAAACGGAAAGCTCCAGCATCTTCGGGTCAATCATCACGAAACGGACTTCATCTGGTGTCGCACGGTAGAGCAGTGAAACGATCATCGAATTGACCCCGACCGACTTACCGGAACCTGTGGTCCCGGCAACCAGCAGGTGGGGTGCCTTGGCCAAGTCGGCGACCACCGGTTCGCCCGTGATGTCCTTACCCAGTGCCATCGCCAGCTTGGAGGGGTGCTGCTGGAAGACATCGGCGGAGAGAACTTCCGAGAGTCGTATCATCTGGCGCTGAACATTAGGCAGTTCCAGTCCCATATGGGTTTTCCCCGGGATGGTCTCGACCACGCGAATCGACGTGACACCTAAGGCGCGCGCCAGATCCTTCATCAGATTGACCACCTGCGCACCGCGGACGCCGACGGCTGGTTCTACCTCGTAGCGCGTGATGACGGGCCCGGCAAAGGCATCACGGACCACCACCTTGACGCGAAAATCGGCCAGTCTTTCTTCGATCAGACGACCATTTTGGTTCAGTGCATCGAGATCAGCTGGGGTGTTCATGCCGGGCGGCGCCTGCAGCAGATTCAGGGGTGGTGCATATTTTTCCCATTTGCGCGACGCCAGGGCCGCGGGGCTGGGAGATGTCAGGGCCACCTGATCGGCGTGCTCTTGAGGCGCGATATCGGTCGCTGCTTCACGTTCGGCGGCATTGGGCGGCGTTGCCACTGAGATCGTTGGCCGTATGACAATTCGCGGTTTGGCAGATGTGGCCTGGGCCATGGCCGGCGCGGGTAGCAGCGGTTCGTCAAAAACGTCTGATCGCAGTTCGGCCAGCGATACCGTGCTTGTGGGTATCGCTTCAACCTGAATGGGCGCTGGGATTGACGATGTGTGTGAAGATGAAATTACCTTGGTTGAGGAAGCGGGTTTGATTTCCAGTGGCGTCGTAATTCCTGGCATCGACGACCTGGGCGAGCGAGTGGCGCTGAGGCTGGCTGAGATCGGCTTCCTTGGCGCCATCAAGCTGCGTTGGATGCTGGCAGTCGGGATGTCATTGCGTGACGGAGTGGCCGTTATCTCCAGTAACGGTTGGTCCTCTGGCGGGGTGAGTTCCGCCGTGTTAGGCGCCGTAGCGACAGCTTGCGGCGCTGGCGAAACCTTTAGCGGAAGGGGCGGGGCCACAATCACTTCGACGGTCGCGACAGGGGGAGAGGAAACGCACGAGGAGGGAGTAATGGTTATCTCTGCTTCGGAAGACGTTTTGGCTGTCACCTCTGGTGTGTCTGGCTTCGTTACGTTAGGGGGCGTGAGTTTGCGCAAATTAGCAGGGACGGGTTTGACAACGCTCGCTCGAGGCTTCGAGGTCGTGACCGGTGGAGGTCGTTTGACGGTCGATGCTGAGCGCACAGAGTAGGACTCGGGTGAAAACTTCGACACCACGCTGGCTGGGCTGGCGATTGCTGGTTGTATTGGTCGAGGGGGCTGAGTCAGAATTGTTGGCCCTGACGCCATGTCTTGCTCGGGGCGCGTAACAGCCTGAGCGTGCCGACCCGCCCTGCCTGGGAGGCGACCGCCATGGATCTTGAGCAGGCGTGCGCGAATCTCTTCCTCGTCTATCTGTTCAGCTTCTGGGAGGCTGTCAGGTGGAGACGTTAGCAGGCGTCCACGATAGTGGCGCTCCAGATTCTGACGAATCCAGACGTGATCCGCCGCGACGTGTTCGCGTAACTTAGCCGCTGTCGGTGGCGTGTTTTGCTTGGATGGTCTTGCCGGAGCAGAAGGCGATGTCGCATCGGCTGTCGCTTTTGCATTCTCACATGCGGCCATGCGGTCCTTTAGTGAAGGTAGGAGCTCATTGGTCGGGTATTCGGAATTAAAAAATTGCTTGAAGCCTGACCCAACCTGGGTCAGGATGTTGCTCAG
>JAUYQT010000151.1 GCA_030697085.1 Azonexus sp.
ACGGCTGCCTGCCATGACTCCCGAGCAATTCATCACCCGCTGGCAAAACGTCGGCGGTTCCGAGCGCGCCAACTACCAGCTATTCATCGCCGACCTCTGCGCCCTGCTTGAACTGCCCAAGCCCGACCCGGCGCAGGACGAGACCCGCGACAACGCCTACGTCTTCGAGCGCCGCGTCATCTTCAAACACGGCGACGGCGGCAGCAGCAACGGTTTCATCGACTGCTACCGGCGCGGCAGGGGGAAGCCTACGGCTGGGCCGATCTTTTAACCGTCATTCCCGCGCACCCCAAGGGTACTTCCTGCGGGGCGCAGGCGGGAATCCAGGAGGCAAGTGACTGGACTCCCGGCTCTGCACTTCCTTCGGTCGCCGGCGCCGGAGTGACGGTGTCGCTGAGCGAAACTATCCTCGAACGTCTGGTCGCCCTCAACAGCGCACGCGCCCGCGAAGAAGCCAACGGCCAAATCCGCTGGCTACGTCCGGCTTACCAGAACCCGCAAGCCGAATTGCCGGCGACCATGGAAACAACGGCTGGCGCCACGGTCGACGCGAAAAATGAGGCAAAAACCCGGTCGACCGCAGCCGTCGAATCCGCCTCAGCCACCAGCGCCACAGCGCAAAAAACCGCCTGGCCGGCCACGCTCCCCGAACAAATGGCACTCCTCGCCCGCCTGCTCGCCGAATCCGCCCTCACCGAAAGCCAACTGGCCAGCCGCATCACCGGCAAAGGCGCCTGGAAAAAACGCCTCCCCGACTTCCTGCAAACCCTGGTCGCCCTCGGCCGCGCCCGGCAGGATGGCGAAATCTGGATGGCGGTTTGAGGGCGAATATCTGGCGAAAAAAGGGGGCGATTGCCCTATTTGGCCGCAATTTTTACCGATCATCCGGTAAATCTTTCTCGATCCCTGGCAGATCGAACGCCGCGATGGCTCTTTCCTGCCCACCGGGGTGCCTTTGCAAGCAGTTCGGCCGCATCGGAGTCCGGGCATGCCATTTGCTAAGACGTAAATGAGGGCATCCTGTGCAAGGCGTTCGGGAAATCGCTCGCCACGGCTTCGCTCCCGTATGGCGACGCTCTCCACTTGCTGACACGTGGGGCGCAGCCCATCCGAATCCAAAACATGAAGGAGGCAGCATGAAGGAACTCAACATCAACCTAAACGTCGCCGCTCTGACGCTTGGCCTCGCCTTCAGCAGCGGTGCACTGGCTGAAGAAATATCAAAAGAGAGTTACAAGTTGGAGAAGGACGCGATCAAGGCCGAGCACAAAGCGGCCAAGGCCACTTGCGCGCCGATGTCCGGCAACCACAAGGATATCTGTCTCGTCGAGGTGGAAGGCAGGAAGAATGTCGGGCTGGCCGAACTGGAAGCCAGTTACAAACCCACCGCCAAGAATCAGTATCAGGCTCGCGTCGCCAAGGCCGAGGCCACCTATGCGCTCGCCAAGGAGGAATGCGACGTCAAGACGGGCGACGAAATGGATGCCTGCGTCAAGGCGGCAAAAGCGGCAGAGACGGCGGCGAAGGCCGATGCCAAGGCAGCGATGAAGTAAGCGCAAGCCCATAGAAAAACGATCGAGGCGCCAGCTCTGGCTGGCCGGTGCCTTGCGTCTTCAGCGCAAAACCAGCGAGCTGTCACCCTTAACTTCATTCTCGATCAGGAAAACCATCATGGAACAGACTGGAACAAATTCGTCGCTCGACGGCGCCCAACTGGCAAGCATCGCCGAACAGACAGCGTTTAGCGCACATCAGGCGATCGATCAGCTTTCCGGCGTCACCCGTCCAGCCATATCGCGTGCGACATCCCGCGCCCATCATCTGGTGGACAGCATTAGCGGCACCACCAGCCGGGTGGCGCAACGGCTTGAGAAAACAGCGTGCCGGCTGAAAAGCACCGAACAGCGCCTGGTCGGCGTCAGCAGCAATTATGTCCGCGAACACCCGCTCGCCTCGGCCGGCATCGCCCTGGCTGCCGGCTTTCTGGTAAGCCAGCTGGTCGGTTCGCGAAAATCTCCCGGCCACGACAAGGAAGCAGAAACGGCGGAAAGCAGCGGAACGCCTGCCCGCGAAGGGTCATGAAGCGATGGATATCTGGGAATACACGGCCTACCTGCTTGGGCTGATCGCCCTGTTTGCCGGCGTGCTGATCTGGGCCTTCGGGCGCAAACGCAAGAAACGCTTCGAGCAGGATGGCCGAATACCGTTTGAGGAATAGCTCATGGCGCGGTTCTAACCAGCGGCGAATCGAACGCCGGGTTGAGCAAGTCAAGAAAAGAGCACTTGCCGGTGGCGACGATCTTCTGGATTTTGCCGGTCAGGTCGAGGCCGGGCAGTCGGGTCAAGCCCCTGTCGCTGGCAATGACGGCGCGAGCAGGCATTGCGGCGTGAAGTCCCATGTATCCGACTGGCTGGCCTGACGGCTACCGATCGTGCTAGCCACTTGGTAAGTAGCCCCGGTATCACTGGCGGTTCGCGGACCGGTACCGGCACCACATCAGGCGGTGGATCATTGATCGCGGGCGGCTCTTTATCGGGCGGAACGGGCGGAAGCTCCGGGTTCCGGGGCGACTCGGGATAGGTCGGGGGAGCGGGCTTGGTCGGTGGCGATGCCGGAATACCGGCATGCCGGTACGGTGCAACGGGCTTGTTCCATTCTTTCAGGCCGTCCTTGAATTCGACATACCGGCGTTCGCTCGTGATGTTCCAATAACATTGCAACATGGCTTTTTCCTATTGCAAAAAACTTGCAGAAATGTACGGCAAAGGCGCAGCACCCTACTGCACTCGCCGATAATCAGCCCGCATGAAGGGGCGCCACTCGCCGTCGTCATCCAGCATGTGCGAGTTCAACGTCCGGTGATCGTCACTAACGATCTCGATGACGTCCCGGTATTTCGTCATCGCGTCCGACGTACACATGGCAGGCCCCTCGGAATTCAGGGTCAGCACCTTTTCGGCCGCATCCAGTTCGCCGTCGTATAGCCATAGGTGCGTCATCATCGAGCCGATCCACGTCCCGACATACCGCTTCGTCTGCGGATTGAAGCCGAGCGTCATCACCATCATTGCCGTATCGCCATCCGGCATTTCGCCCTTGCCGTTGGCTTGAATCCACAGACCACCGAGCGACTGCACACTTTCGGTTCCCTTGAATTTCTCGGCGGGCTTGCCGGGTTCCATCGTTGCTTCGCCTTCGTAGGCCCATTCGCCGATCAGCTTTTGTAGCCAAAAGTGTTCCTTTTGCGGTTCGGTTTTCATCGCTGTCTCCTGTCGGATTGATCCGGCCGTAGTGTCATCACGGCTCTCCTACCTTGGGCAGCAAAAATGATGCCTGAGTTGCAATGCGGTTCAATTAAACATCGTTCTGCGCAGTCGGGACATCAGCCGCCATATTGAATCTCCTGAGTACAGGGATGTACTGCGCGAGGCGGTCGCCCATCACGAAAAGGTGATCATCGAACTTGAGCGGGAGTGAATGAGTATTTTCAATTCGACTTGCTAATAAAACGCAGAACCACCTGCCACCGCCATTCTGGCCGGGTGCAGCGTACTGGGCTCATCCGTCTTAATCCCAAAACAAGTTGTGATTTGCCGTTTCGTGTGCTTACATACCATCCATACAGATGGTTTATGGATGGTAATGAGATGGCGCGAAGTGATATTGAAGTTCGACCCCGGGTCGGCGAAACCGAAAAATTGACGATCAATCTGGGCGTCGTCGATCTGGGGCAGATCGACCTTCTGGTGCAGGAGGGGTTTTATTCGAACCGCACCGATCTGATCCGCACGGCGATTCGCAATCAGTTGACCGTGCATGCTGAGGAGGTCAAGCGGACGATCGCTCGCCGGACCCTGGTGCTGGGTCTGCAGCACCTCAGCCGGGCCGATCTTGAACGGGCGTTGGCCGCCGGAGAAATGCTGCAGATCCAGGTCCTCGGCCTGGCGCGGATTGCCGACGACGTTTCGCCCGAACTGGCTCGCGCCACCATTGAATCCGTTGTTGTTCTGGGCGCCTTCCAGGCGAGCGCGGCAGTGCGTAGTGCGCTGGCCGATCGCATTCACTGAACTCATTTTCTCAAGGAGAAAAATCATGAACATTTCCGATGATCTGCGTCGCCGATTTTTCAAGGCAATGCCGTTGCCTGAAACATCATTCCCGATGGGCTCGTTCGATATCACTTCGATCAACGACACAATCAATCAGGCGCTCACCTCGGCCGGTCTGAACACCCAGACGGGTCCGATGAAAAACGTCATGGACACGATCCAGCAATCGTTAGCCGCCGCCGGCCTGAACCAGACCAGGCCGGCCGCGCGCGAGCACGGCGTGACCATTGATGGGGTCGCCCGAAAAATTTTCACGCCCGACGAGCGCACCCAAAATCGTACCCAAAACCGCACCGATGAGGCACCGACCAGGCCGACGGCCCCGGCCGATCAGGTCAGGCCCGGTGAATTCGTCAGCCGGTCGTTCACCAACCATGCGGGTACGCGAGCCTACAAGCTCTATGTCCCGGCCAGCTATTCAGCCCAACTGGGCGAACGGGTACCGGTGGTCGTGATGTTGCATGGCTGCACACAATCACCGGACGACTTCGCCGCCGGCACGCAGATGAATGCGCTGGCCGAACAGCGTGGTTTTCTGGTGGTTTATCCCGCCCAGGCTGCCAATGCGAACGGCTCAAAGTGCTGGAACTGGTTCCGCTCGGAAGACCAGGATCGCGACCGCGGCGAACCGTCGCTGATCGCCGGCATCACGCGCGAGGTCGTAGCCAGCTATCACGTCGATGAACGTCGGGTTTTTGTCGCCGGACTGTCGTCGGGAGCAGCCATGGCCGTCATTCTCGGCGCAACCTACCCGGACATTTATGCCGCAATCGGCGCCCATTCCGGCTTGCCCTATGGCGCCGCCCACGACATGGTGTCTGCCTTCGGTGCCATGAAGGGGAGCAAAGGGATGCCGAATCGAACTGGGTCTGACACCTCTCGCGCAGCGGGGGCACGAGGCGTGCCGACCATCGTCTTTCATGGCGACCGCGATCCTACGGTCAACGCGCGAAATGGCACCGAAATCGTCGAGCAGGCCATCCGCGGCTATACAGACGAAGCACGGCTTCAAGCAAGCATGCGTCAGGGTGCGACAGCGGGCGGCAGCAAGTACAGCCATACCGTCTATGCCGATGCGGCCAATCAACCCGTCGTCGAGCAATGGGTGCTACATGGGGCTGGTCACGCGTGGTCGGGAGGCAGCCCGCAGGGATCGTACACCGACCAGGGCGGACCGGACGCTTCGGCCGAGATGATCCGATTCTTCTATGCGCAACCTCGCGCCGGCAACGCCTGACGGTCTGTGGAATCCCCGCTTTGTGAGGATGATGGCGAGCGCTGAGGACTCGCCAAATCCCAAATTTTTCAGATGGATTCCGCTAGCCCAGATGTCTTTTGGCTAAGCGGTCTACCATTGCCAAGTTGTGCCGAAGCTCAATCACTGATGAAGAACATCACCGAAAACCGTATATTCGCCATCCTTGCGATCAAGGCCGGGCGCGTCGTAAAGCACCAGCCAGCTCGGCGTGTGCGAAGCGAGCTCAGGCGGTAATTGGCAAAGTGCCTCAGCCCGATTGCTGCCGTGCCCGTGAGGCAGGGAAAGCACCTCGCTCAGGGCGCTCTCAAAAAGCACCGGCTCCTGGTTGGCCGCCAGCCGGGACTTCGCATTCGGCCACTTGAACACGCGGATATCGCCATCCAGCACCATCGTCGGCCCGGCCAGGATGTAGAGGTCATCACCGGAAAAGTGTAGATCGCGTATGCCGAGCCCGTCCAGTTGCAAAAAATGCTTGCGGATCAGGCTGCCGCTGCCATCCAGTGGTGCCAACCGCAGATGATCACCCTTGGCTTCGAGCGCAATTTCCAGCAGCGCAGACCAACCGCGCAACACCGGGCCGCGCAGTCCGAGCAGCAAGCGCTTGCCGTCCACCACCAGCCCTTCGATATCGAAACCATTGTCTTTGCCGGGAATGCCCATGTAGGGTCCGAAATGGGGATCGTCCGCTAAAGCCTGGGTGAGCAGGTTGGACTCGGCATCCCCTTTCAGCCGTAGCGCCCGGCGGCCATCTTTCGCCTCGCGGACCAGACAGGGTTTGCCGTCGTCATTCATTTCAATCGGTAGGCAAGCCAACAGGCGGCGGTTGCTGTCGAGCGTTACCTTGGCCAGCCGCTTGGCATTTTCTGCGTTGTCGCGATCGTCCTTCGCATTCTTGCGCTTGAGCCCATGCGAGCCCGCCACCCAAAGATAGCCGTCAGCCACAGCCATGCCTTCCAGGTCGGCTTCTTCGTCCGCTGCGCCCGGCAAGTCGAGCAGTTCTGACAGCGGAAAGCTCAGCCCATCTCCGAAACGCAGCAGTTCGCTTCCTGACGGATCAAGGCGGCGCAGGCGG
>JAUYQT010000224.1 GCA_030697085.1 Azonexus sp.
AACCGTCTTGACCCCGAGTCATGCGTTGCCAATCGTGAGGTAGGTAGCGAAGCGTTGGCAGGGGACACCGGCAGGCCAGCCATTGAGCCGCGAAATCATCAATCTGGAACGCCGACGCTGTTCTGACAAGCGGAAGGCCACACGAAGCAGGGCGTTAAACGCGAGCCCTGCCGAGGTTCCACGCGGTCGGAGACCCTGAGCATGCCGGGAAGTTACTTGCACAGGAGCTGGGAGATCTCAACGGTGCCCGACGAAACAGTGTCGGGCGGGGCGGGGCGGGGCGGGGAAGGGAAACCATAATCCTGTCATCCACGCCGAAGAGAAGTCGGATGCGCCCGTAGTACTGAAGAAGCCGCCGAACAAAGGGGAACCTGCGGAGGTAGTGGAGGGAAGGAGCGCAGCCAAGGGGAACGCCGACGAGTCGCCCGCCTGCCGGACACCGAGCCGGGGACATAAAAAGGGGTCAGACCCCTTTCCATAGAGCCTCGGTGCCCCAACCCGACCCGCGCCCGGCTAGAGGGCCGCCCGCCATCCGCGCATGCAAACCTGTATTTTCTAAAGTTGGCATTTAGGGAAATATTGATCAAGTCCCGATTCGTCATTCCCGCGAAAGCCGGAATCCAGGAAAATCAACAACCTGGACACCGGCCTACGTCGGTGTGACGGACTTGATCAGAGCGTCCTTAGCATTTACACATGCTGCCAAGGCACCTTCAGACCCACATCACCACCCTGCTGCGCCATTTTCCCTGCGTGGCGGCAGGGCGGCAAGCCGCAAAAGTCGGCGCTGGCGGGACGGCGTGCATTCCCTGTCGCCGACCATTCTCCGCATGATCCCAACCCCGCCAGATTGGGTGTCTATTTGGGATGCGAGACCCACCTTCGACTTCCCGATCGGTAAATATTTGACCGGACCACGACCTCAACCCGCACGAAATTCCCGATCGGGAAATATCACTTGCACATGGTCCGGTTGTGGCTGACAATTTCCCGAACGGGAAACTGGGCAAGCCATGATATCCATTCGATCACCTCAACAACTCGGCGATGCACTGCGTGCCGCTCGCAAGCAACTCGGGCTGACACAGCCTCGGTTGGCGCTGGCGGCAGGGGTTGGTGTGCGCTTCATTGTCGACCTTGAAGCAGGCAAGCCCACCTTGCGACTGGAAAACGTGCTGCGGGTCATTGAT
>JAUYQT010000272.1 GCA_030697085.1 Azonexus sp.
TGCCAGGGAGGCTTTAGCAGAGGTTTCAGTACTGGAAACAACGACTTTGTCCTGGCTTTTCTCGACAGGCAGGACCTTTTCTTCGATTTTAGCAACGATTTTTCCGGCGCTGGACTGAGCGCCCTCTGCATCCCGGCCGGCCGCCTTTGCCGTACTTGCCGCCAAACGCTGCCGATAAGCATTCCAGTCACGGGTCTGGGTGACATAAATATTTTTCGCAGCAGCGTCAGTCACCGCCTCAACTGCTGACTTTTCCGGCAACCCGAGAATCGCGCCAGCTTTCAGTCGATTGATATTCTGACCAATAAAAGCATCCGGATTTTTCCGGAAAAGACCAACTAGCATTTGCTCCAGCGATACCCCTTCATATTGAGTCTCGCCAGCAATCTTGCGCAAGGTTTCCCCTGGCCGCACAAGACGACCTGTCGAGTCATCGCCCTTGTTGAAGTCAGCTGCTGGTCTTTGAGGAGCCACGGCTCGAACCGGGCGCTCGGGTGTGGCACTATCGCTGCGTAAGGTTTCGACAACCCTGGCCTCAACAACGGGACGAGCCGACTGCGCAACAGCGATATCCGGCGGATCAAGCAGGAAGGTGTACTCTCTAACCAACCGGCCGGTAGACCAATTCAGTTCAACCAAAAAATCGAGGAAAGGCTCATTGACCGGCCTCACCGAGGTCACCTTAATCACAGACTGACCGTTCGGCCTCTTATCAAGGGTAAAACGCAGATCAAGCAATACGGGCGCGTACTCAACTCCGGCCTGACGGAAAGCATCTTGTGGCGCTAGACGCGCCGTCATTCCGGCAATCTCTTCCCGATTAGCCGAAACCACAAGCTCGGCCCGCAAAGGCTGGCCCAAACCGGATAAAACAGTGAGTTTACCGATACCCGCTGCCTCGACAACCAATGGCGCAAGCGAGATGAAAGAAGCAACAGCAAGCGCGGCTGCGCGCTTCTTGAACTTGGAGCAATTAGTTCCGTTCACAGCGAAACCCTGGGCGTCGATTTTTGGGACTTTCAAATTAACATCATGCACTTAGCAATGCAAGCTAAACCCGGTTCTCACAAGGGCAATATTTCATGGTCCCGACAAGTAAAAAGCCAGGGCAAAAACCCTGGCTTTTTACTTGAAAAACGTCGTGAAATCAGTCCTCAAGCAAAATCCGCAACATGCGGCGGAGAGGCTCGGCAGCGCCCCACAGCAACTGGTCACCACAGGTGAAGGCAGCAAGATATTCCGGCCCCATTGCCATTTTATGCAGGCGGCCAACCGGTACGGTCAACGTGCCGGTTACAGCGGCCGGCGTCAGTTCGCGCTCGGAAATTTCGCGGTCATTCGGTACGACTTTTGCCCATGGATTAGCCTTCGCCAGCATGTCCGAAATTTCATCCAGCGGCACATCCTTTTTCAGCTTGATGGTCAGCGCCTGGCTATGACAGCGCATCGCGCCAATACGCACGCACAGCCCATCAATGGGGATTGAGCCAGCGGTACGGAAGGCCGGCCGGCCAAGGATCTTGTTACATTCGGAGCCACCCTTCCACTCCTCCTTGGATTGGCCGTTCTCATAGGGTACGTCAATCCACGGAATCAGCGATCCGGCAAGCGGCGTGTTGCGGAAGTTCTTCTTCGGGAAAGCATCCGAACGAATAGTCTCTGCCACCTTACGATCGATATCCAGAATAGCCGATGCTGGATCAGCCAGCAGATCAGCGACCGAAGCATGAATGGTGCCCATCTGCGAGATCAGTTCACGCATATTCTGGGCGCCAGCACCGGAAGCGGCCTGATAGGTCATCGACGTTGCCCATTCAATCAGGTCATTCTGGAACAAGCCACCGAGCCCCATGAGCATTAGGGAAACCGTGCAGTTGCCGCCGATCCAATTCTTACCGCCGTTGGCCAGGGAATCCTTGATGACGTGCATATTGACGGGATCGAGTACGATTACTGCGTCATCTTCCATACGCAGCGAGGAAGCAGCATCAATCCAGTGGCCATTCCAGCCGGCAGCGCGCAACTTGGGGAAAACTTCCTTGGTGTAGTCACCGCCCTGGCAGGTAATGATGATTTCACACTGTTTTAACGCGTCGACCGCAGCAGCATCCTGCAAAGGCAACGAAGCCTCCTTGCCGCCAAAAATTGGAGCCTTGCCACCAGCAGCCGAGGTCGAGAAATACACGGGATCAATGTGGGCAAAGTCACCTTCTTCCACCATACGTTGCATGAGGACCGAACCCACCATACCGCGCCAACCTACCAGACCGACTTTTTTCATAGCATCATCCTTAAATAATTATTACTGAGGATCAAGTTTTTAGTCATTCGCTCAAAACCCTCAATTCTGCAAAACTGATCCTGACTCAGAGCGCTGCCAATACAGCGTCACCCATTTCCCGGGTACCAACCCGACTGGTCCCACGCTCGTAGATATCACCGGTGCGGAAACCCTGAGCCAACACTTTTTTGACCGCAGCTTCGATACGAAGTGCCTGCTCTTCCAGACCAAACGTATAACGCAGCATCATCGCCACCGAAAGAATAGTCGCCAGCGGATTAGCGATGCCCTGACCGGCGATATCTGGCGCCGAACCATGCGAAGGCTCGTACAAACCCTTCTGCTTATCGTCGAGCGAGGCGGATGGCAACATACCGATCGAACCGGTCAGCATCGAAGCTTCATCGGACAGAATATCGCCGAACATGTTGCCGGTCACCATCACGTCAAACTGCTTGGGTGCTTTGACCAGCTGCATCGCAGCGTTATCGACCAGCATATGCGATAGCTCCACATCCGGATAATCCTTGGCTACTTCAATCATCACGTCGCGCCAAAGTTGCGTACATTCAAGCACATTCATCTTGTCGACCGAGCAAACGCGTTTGTCACGCTTACGCGCCGCAGCGAAGGCGACATGGCCGATACGACGGATTTCGGACTCGCTATAAACCATGGTATTGAAACCGACCCGCTCGCCATTTTCTTCGCGAATACCCCGCGGCTGGCCGAAATAGATGTCGCCAGTCAATTCACGGATGATCAGGATATCCAGTCCGGCGACGACTTCTGGCTTCAATGTCGACGCATTGGCCAGCTCCGGGTAAAGAATAGCGGGACGCAAATTGGCAAAAAGGTTGAGATCCTTGCGAATGCCGAGCAAACCACGCTCCGGACGGATTTCACGAGCCAGCGTATCCCACTGCGGCCCACCCACCGCACCGAGCAACACCGCATCGGCCTCACGCGCCAGCTTTTGGGTGGCTTCAGGATACGGTGTACCGCTCGCATCGACCGCAGCACCGCCGAGCAACGCCTCTTCCAGCTCAAACTTCAGATCGAGAGAACTCAGTACGCGCACGGCCTGCGCGATAATTTCTGGGCCAATGCCGTCACCCGGCAGAACACAAATCTTCATCATTTTTCCTTATTAAGCGAACAGCCAGGGCTGGTTGATGCGGCGCTTTTCTTCAAACTCACGAATCTTTTCGGCATGGCGCAACGTCAGACCAATGTCGTCCCAACCATTCAGCAAACATTCTTTACGGAAATTGTCGATCTCAAAGGAAATGCCATAGCCATCAGGACGAATGACCGCTTGAGCAGACAAATCTACGATCAGTTTGTAACCCGGAGTCGCTTCAACTTGCTGAAACAGCGTTTCGATTTCCTTCGCTGGCAAGACGATGGGCACGATGCCATTTTTATAGCAATTATTGAAGAAAATATCGGCAAATGACTCAGCCACAATCGCCTTAAAACCGAAATCCAGCAAAGCCCAAGGCGCGTGCTCGCGCGAACTGCCACAACCAAAATTGGCACGGGTCAATAACACCTGCGCGCCTTGAAAGCGTGGCTGATTGAGGACGAAATCAGGATTTTTAGGGCGACCCGCAGCATCCTGCCCAGGCTGACCGACATCCATATAGCGCCATTCATCGAAAGCATTCGGGCCAAAGCCTGAACGCTTGATCG
>JAUYQT010000300.1 GCA_030697085.1 Azonexus sp.
GTCAATGAATCCAGACGTTGTTGTTCTTGCTACCCCGGAAATTGCCGGCATGCCTTATGTGGTTTCCGGGCTCGTAGCTGCGGGTGCTCTGGCTGCTGCACTATCGACGGCTGATGGCCTTTTGCTGACGATTACCAGCACGCTATCCCACGATGTTTATTACCGGATATTTCGTCCCGATGCTTCGACGCAACTCCGTCTCGTTATCTCGAAATCACTTTTGCTACTGGTCGCCGTGCTTGCCGCGACAGTCGCTGCACAAAAACCCGGAACTATTCTTTCAATGGTTGCCTGGGCTTTTTCAATCGCTGGCTCAGGGTTTTTCCCGGCACTTGTACTCGGTATATTTTGGCGCCGCGCGACCCGTGCCGGGGCTCTCGCCGGCATGTTGGTTGGCGTTCTCCTAGCCATCTACTATATCCTTCGCGTTGAATTCGACAGCATTCCATGGCTGGGTATAAGCGGTTTTAATATGGCACCGTGGTTTCAGATTCAGTCTACCTCTGCCGGTGTCTTCGGAATTTTTGCCGGTTTCATCACCACGGTCTTGGTGAGTCTTGCCACCAAACCTTATTTGGCTGCAGAGCAGTTTCTTAACGCTATTCGAGGCGAGAGAGGCGGCGTCGCTAACGCGACCTATTGGCAAAAAACCCAGCAACTGACCATCAGCTTGCTCGCTATTTGGTTGATGGTCACCTTCGTCATGAACTGGTACGCCCGTGAACTCAATGAAATTGTGATTTTTGGCTTTCCCTTGGCTTTTTTTATGGGCGCCCAAGGCATCCTTGTTGTCTATCTAGCCATTATCTGGTTTTACAACCATCGAATGCAGCAGCTGGATGCTCGCTTCGGCATTGCTGACGAATAGCCGCTAGCCATGCTGCTTTTCTTGATCGCAGCGCTACGTGCAGTTATCGAAATGCTTGGCCTTTGCTGCCTTGCTCAAGGGTTTTTATATTTGCTGGCTGGGCCGAAGCGAGCCAGCAATCCAATTTATCAGTTATTCGCCATCATCACACACGGCCCACGCCAACTGGTCGCCAAGTGTTTGCCCGTTGGTGTCAGCACAAAAAGCATTGGTCTTATCTGCTTTCTCATGCTTGTTTTCCTTTGGTTGGGGTTGGCCGTAATGCGAAAGTTTATTTGACCAAAGCACCTCTTCTGCTACAATGCGCGCCTTCTGGAGAGGTGGATGAGTGGTTTAAGTCGCACGCCTGGAAAGCGTGTGTAGGGTAATCCCCTACCGAGGGTTCGAATCCCTCCCTCTCCGCCAAATTCGAAATGGCCATCCTTGGCCCGTAAAAACCCTCAGCGGTCCGCAGGTGTCCTAAGGAATCAGCGGAGCATGTGAGGGTTTTTTTCGTATCAGCGCCTCTTGTTGCTGACGTTCAGGGACTCAGAAGTACTCTTTCCTAGAACACCCCAAAAACGACCTGCCGGCCATGCTGCCAGTCTTGGCGGTTCGCTTGACCATGGATTTGCCGCATTTTGGACAAGCCGGAGAAAAATCAACGTCATTTTCTTTGGCTGAGGAATTGGCTGGTGCTGACGCTGAGCCTCCAATCATCGAGCGCAATTCTCCAGCTTCGACAAGGCGCATTGAACGACCTTCAGCAAAGACCTCTGCATCTTCAGGAATGCTGCCAGATGTGACCACGAAACCACCTACCGCACGTTCAGCAGTCATAACCCCATAAAGTTCTCGAACGGTGGCAACTCCAACCTTCATGACTTTCCATTGCTTGCATTGGACGAGGTACTTGTCTTTATCCATGTGCAACTCAAGGT